>QZLB01000175.1 GCA_004796425.1 Desulfobulbaceae bacterium
AGTCAGTACGGTTGAGCTATACCTACTCCACCCAGGATGCTGACCAAGCCAGTGATACGTATGATGATCATCGAGTCTTTCTCTCTACTTCATGGCAACAGGATATTCTGCAATGGTAGGGGGACACGCACTGATGTTAAAAATGATTTATCCAGGCAGGGTTATAATCCTCCTCTGTCTTTTTGGAGTTACTTGGTACCTACTGCAATCCACATCTAGTGTCACACCTGTGGATATCAAGAAGCCGCTCTCAGAATTCCCTCATCAGATAGGTAATTACCGCTTAAATGACTCTTTCCAATCGTCTGCTGGAGTTTTGGAATTGCTGGGAGTGGACGATTATATTCAGTACGACTACGTTTCTGATAAAGGGGACCATATCAATCTCTATGTCGGATATTATCGCGCCGTCGGGATTGAGGGTGGATATCACTCTCCCAAAAACTGTATACCCGGTGGTGGTTGGGGAATCAATGAGACCCAAAAGGTCCAGCTGGCTCAAGATCTTGAAGGTAATAATCATTTGAAAGTAGCTCAGATGTTGATTCGTAAAGGCTCAGAGTATCAGGTGGTTTTATACTGGTTCCAGAATCGTGGCCGCATTATCGCTTCTGAGTATTGGGAAAAAATTTACCAGGTTTGGGATGCACTCTTTATGGGAAGAAGGGATGGCAGCTTTGTAAGAATCATTGCGTATGTACCCGATGGAGATATTGAAAAAACCGAAAAAAGAGTTCGGGTATTTGCAACGTCGGCCCTGAAAGAACTTGAGAACCATTTGCCCGGAGCCGTTCTATGAGTATCGCTATCAATTCCTGCAAATGGCAACCAGTTTTATTTATTCCTTTAGTCATTACAACGGCTGCACTCCTGGCGCTCTATTTTCCATTTTTGCAAACCATGGCTGCAGAATGGGGTACCAACAAGGATTATTCCCACGGCTACTTTATCCCAGCTCTCGTTCTGTATATGATTTATTCACTTAAGGACAAACTTGTTGAAACCCCGGTAAAACCATCGAGCAGCGGCATTATTCTAGTCATACTGGGGCTTTGTGTGCTTCTTGCGGCCAAAATCGGGACGGAATATTTCCTTCAGCGCACGTCCCTGATAATCGTGCTTCTAGGTTTTGTCCTGTTTCTTTTCGGGAGAAAATGGACCCGCCTGCTCCTGATTCCAATCCTCTATCTCATTTTTATGATTCCACTCCCGGCAATTATCTGGAATAAGGTCGCCTTTCCACTACAATTGTTTGGATCATCCCTTACTGAGCATGTTGTTCGGTTACTGGGTATTCCGATTTTCCGGGAGGGTAATGTATTACATCTGGCGGAAACCACGCTCGAAGTTGTTGCCGCATGTTCCGGTCTACGCTCTTTGGTCACAATGTTTGCCATGAGTACGCTGCTGGTCTGGTTTTCTTCAGGGTCTCCAGCAAAAAAATGGCTGCTGTTCTTTTCAGCCGCACCGGCCGCAATTTTTGCCAATATTATCCGATTAACGACCACCGCACTTCTTGCCTCCAAGATGGGGGCTGAAGTTGCCAATGGTTTCCTTCATGATTTTTCAGGTTTGGTGACCTTTGTGATTGGTTTTTGCATCCTGTTGATCATGAACAAGTTTTTGGCCAACCGTTAAATGTTGATTTCGAGAGTCTTTTCTTGTCGATGCTAACCGAATGGGAAAACCAGATGCGTAATGATGGAGATAAAATAGCTGCAGAGGTGATTGCCCATTTAAGTTTCTCCGGAGATTTTGGCGGCAGAGAAAAGGTTGTGGCACAGCTTGTAAAAGGTTTTCAAGCTGTTGGTATTAAAACTTATTTATATTTGATAATAGAAAATCGAGCCGGTAATAAAAGACTTGAGCGATTGTATAAATCTCTGCAAATCGAATCGCTTGAATACCGAAGATTTGAGACACACCGACGATTATCTATAAGCTTATTGAAGGAGATTTGTCGCAGACTACACAGAGATTCAGTTAAAATCGCACACTGCCATTGCTATAAATCTTTGTTCTATATGCATATATCGAGATTGTTGGGGCTATGGCAGGGTCAGGTTTATTTTACCTTACATGGCTTGATAGTTGGCAATTCCATCAATGATCAGATGATCAAGACCTGCCAGTATTTAGGTATAAGATTATGTGACGGTGTTATTGGCTGTTCAAAAGAAGTACTAGAATCAACAATGAATGGTGATCTTAAAGAAAAATCCACAACCATTATTAATGGAATATCCGTAAAAGAGACTGATTTTCAGCATCTTATTGAAAAAAAGAGGGCCTCTAAAAAGAAGATATTGGCCAAGTATCATTTGAGCGAAAATTCATTGCTCATTATAAACGTCGGTAGGCTCACCGCTCAAAAAAACTTCCCGCTGTATTTACAATTAGTAGAACAAAGGACGCAATTACCTAATCATGAGAAGTGTCGGTTCCTTGTCGTTGGAGATGGAGAACTACGCGAATCATTAAAAGGCCAAGTGCAAACCAGGGGTATTGAAAATAACGTTATATTCACCGGGTTTGTCGCAGATATGGATGAGATGTATCTGGGGGCTGATATTTTGATTCAAACCTCAATTTGGGAAGGTACCCCAATGTGTTTGCTCGAAGCCCGATCGTTAGGGTTGCCCGTTATTGCTTCTAATGTTGGCGGGAACAGCGATATTATTACTGATGGGGAGAATGGATTCTTGGTTGAGAGCGGCAATGTTGAGCAATTTATTGGTGCGTTAGGACACTATATGGATGATGAGAAACTGCGACTGGATCATGGCAGAAAGGGTTACGAGGATACATTGAGGAGCTTTGGGGTTAAGAAGTGGGTCTCGAATCACCTTGAATTCTATCAGCATATTTGCGGTCATACCGCGTAAATGAAAAGAACATGAACTCCAAGAAAAAGATATTGTTTGTTGCCTGTCGCCCTCCCTATCCATTGGATACCGGGGCCAAAATACGCTCATATCATATTCTTGCAGGACTTTGCAGCAAATATGAGGTTGATGTCGTTGTGTTTAGGGAAGAGGTGCACGACAAAGAATGGCAGAGGACTGCGGTGCAACTGGGCATAGGTAAGCTGATTCAACTGGAAAATCCACTCATCAATACCAGTGCTACTGGTGCAATGTTTCTAAAGGCAGTCTTGAAACAACTGCCTGTTACAGTGCTGAAGTACCAGTCTATTCAGTTACTGGATACCATCCGTGAGTTGATAGAAGAGGATTATAGCCTTCTGCACCTTGAGCATATGCATTTGGCTTGGCTCCTTCACCATATAAATACACCAGGGTTGTTGTATTCATTGGATGCACATAATGTTGAGACTCAAATTGCTGAGCGTATGTGTGATATGGAACCATCGCTAATAAGAAAAGCAGCGCTCGCTTTGCATGCTCGAAATATGCAGAAATTTGAAACGCATGCATTTAAAAACACCCATTTTATCATGACGGTATCAAATGAAGACCAATCGCTTATCAATCTAAAGGCAGGGAGTACAACGAGCGTTTCCCTTGTAGAAAATGGCGTTGATGTTGACTATTTCAGGCCAGAAGAAATCTGTCTCACTGGCGAAAGGCTGAACCTTGTCTTTGTGGGTTCCATGGATTGGCTACCCAACATAGATGGGGTCAAATGGTTTGCAGAGGAATCATTTCCTCTTATCAAGGAAAAATATCCGGAGTGCACATTCACAGTAGTTGGTAGAAACCCTCATGAATCAATAGCAGAGCTGGCTCAACGGTTTGCAGGAATACATATCACCGGCACGGTAGACGATGTAAGGCCTTATGTTAACAAGGCATCGGTGGTCGTAGTACCATTGCGATATGGAGGAGGCACCCGCTTAAAAATACTGGAAGCATTTGCCATGGGAAAACCTGTCGTTTCGACAACCCTTGGCTGCGAAGGCATTGAATACACGAATAACGAACATCTCATACGTGCTGATACAGCAGAGGAGATAGCGGTTAAATGCGGCGAGTTATTAAGTAATCACAATCTGTCAAATCAAATAGGTAATAAAGCCAGAGAATTGGCACTCGAGAGTTATTCCTGGGACTCAATCATCGGTACTATGCTCAACTCTCTGGAAATGCATCTGGACTATTTACAAAAGAGGTGATGATAATGGTTGTCCTTTTCATAATCTGCTGCTCACTTCTTTTTTATATAATATTCGGCTATCCGATAGTGATATATCTCCGAGCACTTATTCGGCCAATGGTAGTTGAGAAAAATAACGATTTAATGGTGCCAGTCTCCATCATAATTTGCGCCAAAGATGAGGAACAGCAGATAGCAGACAGAATAGAAAACATTTTAGGCCTTGATTACCCGCAAGAACTGGTTGAGTTGATCATCGTTTCTGATGGCTCAAATGATAGGACTGATGAAATTGTTTCATCATATGCAGATAAGAGGGTGCGTTTGATTGCTCTCGAAAACGCGTCAGGTAAGGCAGTTGCAATAAATACAGGAGTGCAAGCCGCAACAAACCAATATCTGATTTTTGGTGATGCCAGGCAAACGTTTGAAAAAGATGTAATTCAAAAACTACTGGCTTATTTTCACGACCCTTCGGTTGGTGCTGTTTCCGGAAGACTCGTACTGCAGCCAAAATCCTCAAGTACTGCCGGTGAGGGAGTGAGCAGCTACTGGAATTATGAGGTGTGGCTCAGAAGCCAGGAATCCAAAAGCGGATCTGTAATCGGCGTTACGGGAGCAATATATGCGTTAAAGAAGTCAATGTTTGAGAAAATACCAGCGGGTACAATTCTCGATGATGTACTGATCCCAATGAATGCAATTCTAAAAGGAATACGAATTATCTACGAACAAGACGCAATTGCCTATGACTCAAAAATAGTCACTGATAAAAATGAATTGAATAGAAAAACAAGGACCTTATATGGGAATTTGCAATTGCTGTCATTGAAGCATGAGCTTTTTCTGCCTTGGAAATATCCGGCATGGTGGAGATTTGTCTCACATAAAATACTACGCCTATTCCTGCCTTTTCTGCTTTTTGGCTTATTAGTCTCCAGTTTGCTAGCAGGGGGATTGTTAACAGTGATTGGGACTGTACAGGTAGTTTTCTGGATTGGTGCTATTTTTTCTATCCTAAGTAGTTCGTCGGGGTTATTGAAAAATAGTTTAGGTGGGTTTCTATTGCTGAATATTTCTTTAATAAACGCGTGGCATAAATGGCTTTCTAGAAATAATAATTTATGGTTAGAATCCTCTTCTAAAATAGTAGAATAACTTTATTGATCAATAAATGGAAAATATACTTTTTATATTGCCTTTGTACCACAATCCAAGTCTTCCAAATTTTAAAGATAGATTCATTATTCTTTCTCAAAAAAATCTTATTGGAAATATCATATCATCAACTGATGACCCTGACAAATACGATGGTTTATCTTTTGGAAACTTCAGATATTATGCAATACGATTTGTAAATAACAACTTATTCAAACATATTCATTTATTATTTAGAATTGTAACATTGGGTATAGCAATTAACAGAAAGAAGAAAGTTGATATGATCCATTGCTATGATCCATTTGTAATAGGTCTTGCCGGTGTAATACTAAGGAAGCTGATAGGATGTGATTTGATTGTCGAAATTAATGGTCATTATAATAATGACAATCTTTTTGAGAAGCAAAACTTTTTGCGGAGAATGAAACGCTATGTTTTTCAAAAAATCTCCAACATATCTGTCAATAACGCATCTGCGATTAAACTACTGAATGAATCCCAGAAAGAAGAATGGACGCCATTAATAAGCAATAAGAATATCCACATCTTCCATGATTTTGTTCCAACTCATGTATTTAGACCTCGCCCAGGACAAGAGAAACGATACATATTGTTTTTAGGTTTTCCATTTCAACTAAAAGCCGTAGATGTATTAATTAAAGCCTTCCTGTTGATTTCTCCAAAATTTCCGGAATTTACGTTGAAAATTGTTGGACATTGCCCTGGTGGGGATTCTGAGAGACAAAGATATGTTGAGATGACTGAAGGGAACAGAAAAATAGAGATCCTAAAAGCTGTGCCATATGATGATGCAGTCAACTTGTTAGAAAAATGTGCCATTTGTGTTTTACCATCAAGAAGCGAAGCCATGGGAAGGGTTCTTCTAGAGGCTATGGCATGTGGGAAACCTGTTATCGGTTCAAGGGTGGGAGGAATACCAAGACTGATATCAGACAGTGAAAATGGTTTTTTATTTGAGAGTGAAAATGTTGGGGATCTTTCTGAGAAAATGGAAGTTTTGCTGGAAGACCATACGTTGAGAAAAGAGATGGGAAAAAAAGGATTATTGAGGATAGAAGAAGAATTTTCTTCTGACAAATATGCAGAGTGTTTTGTTGAAATGATCGACAGAATAAGATGAGCACAGAAAGAGCTGAAGGTAGAACTGTCATACAGAATATCTTTCTGATATCTGTTATTTTCCTAATATATGTTCGACCTTACGAAGAAGTATCTTTTCTCGAATCTTTTCAGCTTACTAGAATTTTCGTGGTCTTAGCTCTGGTGGGTTGTCTTCTTAACAGTTTCTACCGAAGATATCATTCTGAATCTATAATAAGGGAGAATACAGTCAAGTGGTTTATTGCGCTTCAAATAATATCAGTGATTTCTGTTTTCTTCTCAATATGGTCAAGCAACAGTTTGGATAGAATACTCTCCACAAATACCAAAATCGTGATCGTTTTCTTTATCCTTTCAAGCTTAATTTATAGCAGGAAACAATTATTACTTTTCCTAAATACTATTTATGTATCGGTCAGTTTGTTTTCGATCAGAGTTATTGTGGCATATCAACAAGGCCAATATGTTATTGATTCTGAAACGAAAAGAATCGCGGGAATAGGGACTTTGGGATCCGATGATCCTAATGATATTGCTCTCGTGCTGAGTATGACCGTTCCGATCGGTCTATTCTTTGTTCTAAAATCATCAGGTAAATTAAAAGTCTTCTATTTTGCATTGCTATGTATCATTTTCGTTGCCCTCGCCGCGACGGGTTCTCGGGGAGGTTTGCTCGGTCTTGTGATGGGGGTAACGGTATTTTTCGGCCTGTTATACCGCAAGCAGAAGATCAAGTTTCTCTCGGTAATGTTAGTATTGTTCATCTCACTCATTACATTTTTGCCGGGTGCATATAAAGAGCGCTTTATGTCAATGCTTGATACGAGTGAATACTCATATTCAGATGATCAATATGGGCGAATCAATATCTGGAGACGGAGTGTTGCCGCTTTAATGCAAAGGCCCATTGGGTATGGAATGGGGAATTCCATAATTGCAGAAGGAAAACAAAAAGAACGAGAAGGCACTTCTGGAAAATGGATGGTCGTTCACAATACGTTTCTTCAGATTGCCCTTGAGTTGGGCATTATCGGTTTATTCGTCTATTTGATGTTTCTATATAGTTCATTTAGAAACGGTTTATTCGTACTCAGAGAATCAATAGAGAACCTGGACAAAGAGTATGTACTATTATCTTGCGGTTTAGTTGCCGGGTTATCGGCTTTTATGATTTCAGGTATTTTTCTATCACAGGCGTACTATTGGAATACCTACATTTTTATTGCTTTAATTTTGGGATTAAAAAGAACAACTATGATTTCTACAAATGAAAAAGACTAATATTCTATTTGTACTACCAAACTTTGACACAGGTGGATCCGAAAAGTTAGTTGTCGATATCGCAACAAAACTAAATAGGAGAAAGTTTAATCCTTTGATATGCGTATTTTTTTCTGGGTTTTATGAAACGATCGTAAGTCGATTTAGCATTCCACTGTTTGTAATTCACGATCAAAAGATTCTTACCAAGAAGCAGGTTTGTTTAAAACTCAATAGAATTATAAAAGAAAATAGTGTCCACGTTGTTAATTCACATCATTCAAGTCCATTAATTCAAGGAGTCATACCCTTCAAAATACTGAACCGTCTGTGCTGGATTCATACCGAGCATACCCGGTTAGATTTGGATCCTCATATAACAAAAAAAATTTTGTTATATGAGAAAATATGCCTGAAATTTGTTGATGGTTGTGTCGGCATTTCAGACGGGGTCTGTGAGTTTTTTAAACATGAATTAAGAGTTAAACCTCAAAAAGTCTTCAAGATTTACAATGGGGTTGATGACGAAAAGTATTTATTGAGCGACGAAGAAAAGAAGCAAATAAGAACCTCCTACCGGCAAGAATTTGGAATTCAGGAAAATGAGGTAGTAATTGGGTTGTTTGCAAACTTTCGAAAGCAGAAAAATCATCTTTGTTTGGTAAAGGCAATTGGCCGTCTAAAAGATGGGGGTATTACAAATTTTAGAATTCTATTCGCAGGTGATGGGCCGGAGCGGAAGACTGTCGAAGATGAAGCAGAGAGAAGGGGCGTGAAGGAGAACATCCTTTTTCTAGGTTCAAGAAGTGATATACCAGAACTCCTTACTGCTATCGACATCTATTGTTTGCCTTCCTTTTTTGAGGGTTTGCCACTGAGTTTGATAGAGGCAGCTATTGCAAAAAAAACTTTGGTTGCAAGTCATGTAATTGGGAACATAGATGTGATTAACGAGATCAATTCAGGAACATTGTTCGAAAGCGACAACGATGAAGAATTATCAGATATTTTGTTGCACTACATTATTGACGGTGAGAAACTGACAAGTGATCAATGTATAGATATTGGTAATAATCTTAAAATGTCAGGAATGATAAGAAAATATGAGAGTCTTTTCAGTATTACCCAATGATCTGGTTCGGAGAATCGTAGTTTTTTGCATATAGTGATTAGGCATATCTGCTGGTCCTGTTGAGTGTGGAGATGAAGACCAAATAAAATGAAAAACTTATTAGTAATAGATATATGGCATGGAGTTGACGGGGGTGCCAGTAAGAAGACATTGTATGAAGAACTAGGAAAATATTTCAACCTGACATTTGTGAGTTACCAAACACCTCGCTATGTAAATATTATAAACCTGCTAAGAACTTTTACCCCTGCTATACGTCAATGGAAAAAGAAAAAAGCAAGGTTGGATGAGACTATCTCAAAGTATCCTTCTACCTTTTTAGGGATGACAGGGAATCTTAATAAAAAGATTAGACACATGGATATCAATCAACAAGATGCCATCATGCAGATAGGGTCACTTTTTGGACCTGTAGAATGCCCTAACGATCTCCCATATTTCTCTTACTCTGATTCTACCGTAAAAAATCCCGCAGCATCCTGGCCAGATTGGATACCAGATGATTTCTCGACCTTTAGTAGGCAGTGGTACGAATTGGAAACCAAATATTTTAATAGAATGACCAAAGTCCTGACATATAGTGACTTTGTTAAAAAGACCTTAGTGAACCATTACGGAATTGACAGAGAGAAGATTTCTATTGTTGGATCTGCTCTAAAAATGACTGAGGATGTTAAAATCGATTGGCAAAATAAGAAGAATAAAATTCTTTTTGTTTCGACAGATTTCAAAAGAAAAGGCGGATACTTTCTCTCTGAAATATTCGCTAGAGTTGTATCCGAACATAGTGAAGCGCAATTGACAATCGCTGGAAATATTCCTGATGACTTTGCTCCAAATAATAGTCATTTAATAAAATGTATCGGAGCTGTTTCTAAAGAAGCGTTAAAGAAAGAGTATGCGACAGCTTCTGTACTGATCCATCCGGCTCTATACGATCCGTTCCCAAGTGTAATCCTTGAGGCTGCAAATTACGAAACACCTACAGTAGCAAGCAACGTCTGCGGTATTCCAGAAATGATAATCGAAGGGAAAACAGGATTTTGCGTGGATAAAGACAATATTAGTGGTTTTGCAAACCATATTGTCCGTTTATTGAAAAACCCCGATGATAATAAAAGGCTGGGAGTAAATGCAAAAAAGCGGGTGCGGACTACCTTCCATCCTGAAATAGTGGCCTCGAAGCTTTCTGAAATCATTCTAAAAAATCTGTAAAACTCCACAATAATAACAAATTTGTCGATTAGCAAAGCGTATGGGACAAGAACAATCCGGTGTGCGAAAAAACCTGTTTTGGATGGGGGGGACCGCATTTGCCGGCCAGATAATTACCTGGAGTATTACGATTTGGGTGGCAAGGTTATTGTTGCCGTCTGATTATGGTCTTGTTGCGCTCGCCGGTGTGTTCACCGTGTTTGCCCAAATGGTCTGTGAAATGGGAGTTGGGACAGCAGTCATTCAGGTAGACGAGATCTCTAAAGATCAATATGAAACACTCTATGCCTACTCTTTGTTGTTAGGTGTCGCGATGTTTATAATAGGTTTCTTAATTGGAGCCCCACTGATGGCGTATTTTTATGATGAACCTAAGCTGCAATGGTTGATTCGCTACTCGAGTCTCGTGTTTATAATATCCGCCGCCCGCTCAATGCCGAGAAATATTCTTGCGAGAAATGTCAGGTTTGAGGTAATCGCGAAGGTAGAAGCCTCCAGCCGTATCTTAACATCCTTTTGTGTTTTGGCTATGGCGCTCCAGGGGTTTGGCGTGTGGGCACTCGCTTCCCAGTGGTTATTGATCGAACTTTTTCAGTTTCTTGGTTTTATTGTTAATCAGCCAGTTAGACCATCGATTAGCAAAAAATTCGGTGAAACTAAATATATTCTCTATTTTGGCATAAAGATAGTTCTGAGAAATATTGTGTATCAATTTTATAACCTCTGCGATGGCGCAATCATTGGTAAAATTGGATCACAAAGTTTTCTGGGAGCATATTCGTTTGCAAAGCAATTAACCAATATGCCATTCGAGAAGATTATTCGAATCGTCAATCAGGTATTACTCCCCTATCTTTCCAAAGACAAAAAGGACCTGGCCAGGCTGAGGCAGTGGACTGTTGACACCGTTGAAATGCAGATGGTTGTAATTGTACCATTCTATCTTTTTGTGTTCTTTTGTGCTGAAGAAATTGTAATGATACTGCTTGGCAGTAATTGGGAAGAAGCAATTATACCATTACAATTTTTGAGTATTGCACATATCTTTAAATTGGCTGAGAGCTATAACAGTAACCTGTTGACTGCACTTGGCAGAATTACTATCCAAATTAAATATATGGCCACACAATTTTTGATTATTTCTTCTGGTATTATACTGCTCTCAATTCTATTCAATATTGAGAGTTCCCTTTATGTCTGGGTGCTGTTTTATCCAATAATAACAATTGCATTTACCCGGATATCGCTTCAGTCAATTGATCTTAGAATTATAAAAATCCTGAAAAAAACTCACAGAATTGTAATTGTACAAGGACTTCTTGTCGCGTTTCTGTTACTCGTCAGCTGTCTGTCAAATGATATGCTTAGTGTTTGGCATTCTCTTATTATTAAGGGGACATCCGGTATTATCTTTTATGTGTCTGTCTTCTATCTGTTGGACAAGAAAAATCTAAGAAGAATCTTCTCATCTTTTAGAGGTAAAATTTGAATCTTCCTTATTTTCTAAGGATGCTCGTGCCTTAATATAAAAGTTGAGGAATTTGGAATTTTCTGGATCCTTTTCGCATACTTTTTGCATACAGATAATCCTGTTATGTTTGAAAAAAATATCGATTATTTAAAAGCGGGTTGTATGCTCTTCATTGTCGCGTATGTGCATCTGTTTAATTATACCGATGCGTTTCCGGGCCACATGACTTTACTGTTTGAAAAGCTCTTATCAACGGTGTTAGGCGTCTTTGTACTTGTATCGGGATATCTCTCTGGTCTTAGGTATACAAGGGATGGGAGTCCGATTATTTATTACAAAAAGCGATTAATAAGAATTTACCCGTTATTTGTAATTTCGATGTTGCTGTTTTGCATGATTGGTATGGTTACATGGTCAGAATGTATGCAGTCGCTGTGGCTTGTCACTGTTATTAAAGGACCTCTGCCATACACTTTGTGGTTTGTCATTGTTCTTATGATCTATACTTTAACCACACCTTTACTATTGAGCAGGGATTTAGGGTCTTTCGATTTTACTTTACGGTCCTTCCTATTGTTTCTGTTCGTTCTAGTTTTGGCTACAATGTTGCCGACTTTGGATCTTCGCTTATTAAAATATTTGCCCTGTTTTCTCTGCGGTCTATTCGTTGGTTCAAAAAAGAGATCTGTTTTAACAGGTAATCAGATTGTCATGCTGGTTCGTTTGTATCTTATCAGCGTGATTTTGTCGTTGATTGATGTAGAAAATTTAATTGTCGATACTGTTTTGCAGATACCCCAACTCACGTTTAGTGCACTTGTGGTATTCGAGGTAGTAAGGAAGTGTGAATCCTTGTTGCCAAGCTTGTCAGTGATAAGAACACTCAGTTACTCAAGTTTTTGCATTTATCTCTGCCATAGGCCGGTATTTCATGTCGGAGAAGTGATTTACCCGTCTACCACTGGTATAACCCAGATCCTGTATCTGTATTTGGTCATGATTCCTGTTATTTTTTGCCTATCCTATGCTATTCAGAAACTCTATGATCGCTCTGTGTCATACTTCGTTTCTCATGCTAACATGTTGGTATATATCGAAAAGAATAAGATATAACGAAAATTACATTATGCTCACTATATCAATCTTGAAAAATGATCAAATAGATCGGAAGATTTTGATTTTTTTTCTGAACATATTTTTACCGCTAACCATTACTTCATTTGGTTTCGCTCACGATTTCAACCTGTGGGTGAATGATGGTCTCGATAAGGTAACTCAAGATGAGTTACGAATGAGCAGGGGGGAAAACGTTTTTAATTCGGTCTGGGATGGTAAAAAGGTTTCGATCTGGGGGGCAAAGAATGAGGTTGTATCTTTTAATATCATCATTGAAAATCCTTATCGCAAGATAGATTCAATCAGAGTATCCCTCCTCTCCCTGAAAAGTCCTGAAGGTATTGAATTAAAGGGAACAAAAAGAGAAGAGAATGTTGATGTACTTGATTTCACAAAGCGACAAATTGAAATCTTCATGGTCCGATATTTGAAAATCAAGGGATTGTCTCAATTAGCCTACACTCCTGTATATGATGAAAGACACGTTCCGGAAAACCTGCAGCTCCCTTACAAGGGAAAAGAGGCTCGGTCGGATGGTACGTTTAACCAACGTCCCGGAGCTAACAAAATGTATCCGGACATTGCAATTCCTATAGAAATTGCAGGCAATGTTGAAATTGAAAAAGGGCACAATCAAAGCTTTTGGGTCGACATCTACATCCCAAGAGAAAAGCCGGCGGGATTATACACAGGAAATGTCATTGTCGAAATTAATAATAATGATTACATGGAGATACCGGTTTTTCTGGAAGTTTTTCCATTTGTGCTTCCGGATAAATATAATGCGAAAACCATGGTGTGGATGAATGAGCCGGACGTTAATGAAAGATACACCGGAATAAGGTGGAAAGATGCAGGTGCTGTTACTCCTGAAATTAAAGCGGTAATGGATGAAATCTGGTTCAAACACCATCAAATGGCAAAAAGGCACAGGGTATCCCTTATTACTCAGGGGATTGAACTTTTCAGGGTAGAGAAATTATCACGTTGGAAATATATTCTGAATGGCGAGCTTTTCAGCTCAAAGATGGGTTATGCAGGCCCAGGTGAACTCCAACCAGGTGATGTGTATTCAATCGGTACCTATGGTTCTTGGCGGAACCTAAAAGAATGGGATAAGCATAGTAAAACAGCAATGTGGGAAAACAGTGATAATGTTGTTGAAATCTTTGAGGAAAATTACCCACATGTGGATTACTTTTTGTATTTATTGGATGAACCCCAAAAGGACAGGTTCGGTGATGTTGAACGCTGGGCGGCATGGGTAAAAGAGAACCCAGGCAGTGGCAACAGACTGAAAACGCTTTGCACGATTACAGTACCTGAAAAGCAGCTGCACATGCCCTCGGTTGACATCTCCTTTGAATCATGGGGGGAGAAGGAGATTTGGCAAAATGCCATCAGGCAAGAGGCAAATACTGGTGGTGAAATCTGGGCATATAATGGCTGGCGACCAGCTTCCGGGTCATTCATGACTGAAGATGATGGAGTGGCTCTGAGGGTAAACGGTTGGATTCAGTTTAAACATGATATTGGGAGATGGTTTTATTGGGCTTCGACAAATTACAGAAACCCTAGCTATGAAAAGCATCACATCGATGTATTTGGGGAAGCTGCAACGTTCGGGAAAAAGAGTGATGAAATACACCCCAAATATGGTGAGACCGGACATAATTTCGGTAATGGTGATGGTCTGCTATTCTATCCAGGAACTGATCTGTTTTATCCAGAGCGCAGTTATGGGATAAAAGGCCCAATTGCGAGTCTTCGCTTAAAAATATGGCGCAGAGGGCTACAGGATTATGAATATCTTCACCTTGCAAAACAAAAAAACAGTGAAGCGGTAGAGAAGCTCATCAAGGAGATGGTGCCGAAGAGTTTGTGGGAGCTGGGAGTGTCTAATAAGCGAGACCCGACATACGTTCACGCGGGAGTCAGCTGGTCAACTAATCCAGACGATTGGGAAAACGCCAGAAAACAGCTGGCCATTATCATTATGCAGAAGAAATCTTCACGTTATTAATAGATTATTAGTTATGCCCTACGTATTTAATAAGTATTATCCAATTCGATCCATTGCGTTCTTTTTTGGTGAAGGTGTGCTCATTTTCGTATCCTTGATAGTGGTAGAATGGCTATTTAAAGGGATGGTGATCTTTCGCCTTGAAATACCTGAAGTGCTGCAGCAGGCGCTGCTGGTCACGATTACGTTTCAATTCTGTCTGTACTTTTTCGATCTCTATGAACTGCGGGATGAAGTGTCTCTTCCCGATACTGCAACTCGAATTACCCAGGCCTTTGGGGTTGGCTGTATTTTTCTCGGAATCTTCTACTATGTGGTTCCAATGGTGACCATACCGTCTCGCATATTCTGGTCGAGTTATCTCATTATCTATATCCTGGTGCTTCTTTGGCGGTCTGCATACCATTATGTTTTAAGGAAACGAATGTTTGTACAGGCGATTGCCATTATTGGCAGTGGCAAGCTGGCACAGGAGATCTCCCGGGAGATAGAGGAGCGATTGGATGCCCCGTATTGGATAAAAGTTTTTATCGGTGATGAGTCACCTGCATATAATCCGCGTAACGTTCCTGTCTACAAAAACCTGGACAATATTAAAACTGAAGTGATTGATCATAATATAGATAGGCTTGTTGTAGCCTTGGATGATCGACGAGGAGCGACACCGATCAAAGACTTACTCGGTTATAAGTTAAAGGGGGTAACCATTGACCAAGGAGTCAGTTTTTACGAAAAGCTGACTGCTAAGATAATGGTAGAAAAGGTGGATCCTTCGTGGATTGTTTTTTCTGATGGCTTCATGATTTCCCGCCTGCAGGCATTTGGCAAGCGATTGTTTGATATACTCTTTTCAATGATTTTGCTGGTGCTGACCTTACCGATAATTGGACTCTCCGCGATCATCATAAAGTTGGAATCTCCTGGTCCAGTTTTTTACTTGCAGGAGCGGCTTGGGAAGGGGAGGCATCTGTTTAAGGTCATTAAGTTTCGTTCCATGGTGCAAGACGCTGAGAAGAACGGTGCGGTCTGGGCGAAAACTGACGATGATCGGGTTACCAGATATGGGAAATTTATCAGGAAGGTACGGATAGATGAGCTCCCTCAATTGTTTAATGTACTAAAGGGGGAGATGAGCCTGGTCGGGCCGCGACCTGAGCGGCCGGTGTTTGTTGAACAGTTAAAAAAAACAATTCCGTTTTACGATATACGGCACGACGTGCGTCCGGGAATTACCGGTTGGGCGCAGGTTTGCTACCCATACGG
>QZLB01000240.1 GCA_004796425.1 Desulfobulbaceae bacterium
CCGCAACCTTTTCAATGGTTTGATGCACCTGCTGCATCGCCTGACTGGAACCGAGCAGTTTTCTGTCGTGCTGATCCCTGCAGTTTTCTTCCAGCAGCTCACATCTGGTCCTCATTGCCTGCGCGTCTAGGAGCCGGTTAACCCTGATGATCAGGTCATCCATGTCAAACGGTTTTAAAATATATTCCGATGCTCCCTGGCGTAAACAGTCAATAGCATCATCAACAGACCCGAACGCGGTCATGATGACCACCTCGGTGTCCGGGCTCTGTTTTAAAACATGCCCCAGCAGCGAAATCCCATCCATACCCGGCATCCGGATGTCCGAGATCACAACATTGTAATGATTCTTATCAAATAACTTTTTTGCCTGCTCTCCATTTTCGGCTTCATCAACCTGCCAGTTAAATTGTTTTAGACCGTCGGAAACAGAGATCCGCATAATCTCATCGTCTTCAGCCAGGAGAATTCTCACCATTGGATGGTCATTGCGATCGCTTTTCATCTTTGCGTTATCTCCTGTTTGTTAGGTATCGTTACCCTGAAACTCGTACCCTCACCAAGCGTACTTTCAACCTGGATATCAGCATGCATTCTTTTCACCAGCGAATAGGTCACTGCTAGACCGAGCCCAGTTCCCACGCCAACATCTTTGGTCGTAAAGAACGGATCGAAAATGTGGGCCAGGTTTTCCTGGGAAATCCCCGCACCTGTATCGCTGCAGGTGAGCACCAGGTTGTCACCATCGGCAACGCAACTGATTCTCAACGTCCCACCATCTTGCATGGCCTGAATCGCGTTGAGTCCAATGTTAATAACGATCTGTTTGAGTGCTTCGGCATCAATTTCAACCGCTTCTGAGACCTCTGTGATGACTTCAAGGTTGATATTCTTCAGCTTATAAGAAAGTAAACTGGTACATTCCTGTAGCAATTGAGAAACATCAACCACTCGTGTTCTTGATGGCTCGATCCTGCCGAAATTGAGCAGCTGCCGCATGACCTTTTCGATTTGCCGCAGTCCTTTGTCAAGCAGCGGCAGGTACCGTTCATGCAACTCGATATCCTTGGGTCGCTCACGCATGGATTTTACGCAGTTCAGCATGCCACCGAGCGGGTTATTGACTTCATGGGCAATACCGGCGCTTAGAATCCCCAATGAAGCCATTTTCTCATTAAAATGAGACTGACTTTCAGCTTTTATGAGTTCATTCTGAGATTTTTTCAACCGATCACAAAAATGAATGAAATTATCGCTGACCACATCAAGCTCATCTTTAAAAATTGAGGGTATTAAATGGGTTTCAGGCAAATCTTCCGGAAAGGCGTCCATCGCCTCGGTAAGCCTGCGAATCCGGTGAACAATCAGTGTCTCAAACATCAGGAAAAGTGCACCTGTCACAAACAATACTGAAAGCACCCCGATAATAATGAGTGATTTAATATTTCTCTGAATCAACTCATCCGCCCATTGAATCGGAATAGTGATCGATAAGCCGCCCCGAATGTCACCAACGGTATAACCGTGTCTGGCATGGCAGCCAAGACACGATTCGGTCACCTTTAATGGCGCCATGAATCGGACGTACCTCCCATCCTCTGCGCTCATCACATCGATCATTTCTGCAGCCCCATCATTAAACCGCTGCAATGCTATCTGCTCAAACTCGTCAGGCTGATTAGCAGGATTCACCGGCTTGAGGCTCGTTACACCGAAATTGCCAAGCCCATCTTCCTTGGCGTATTCGGAGAGTTCGCGAGTGATCATTGCCGGGTTTCGCATGAAGTATTCTTTGCCCATCGCATCGGTAACAGTCGGCAAGTCCAGATACGGATTAGACTCAACACCCTTCCGTTTCATGATAAACAACCCATTATGATCAGAGGCCCACTGCCTGGTCAGAAGAATCTGCTTATACAGCAAACGGGCCTGCTGCTCTGCCTGTCGAAGAATCATTGTTTCATCGAAAACGGAAGTTCGGTACAACATATAGCCGTAGAAAAGCGTGATGATCGCACCGATAAAAATAATGAATTTAGTTCGTAATAGTACAAACGGCTGGAAACGCCTCGTAATCGATTTCATGGGCTGACCTGATGCTACTCCTGAGGTTGGTTGCTGCAAAAAACGGATGACAGAGTGAAACCAAAGGCAAGAGTGCAATAATTATTCCTGGATATTTCACTCACCCAGGCTTTTGCCTGCTGGTCGTTCCTATTGGTATACATCAATTGGCTCACGGTGTGATAATAGTTATTTTATCAATATCTTATAACCAAATCGCTCATACGGATCCTCGTGGAAAAATGGCGGGGTGTCACCGAGAATCGCCACCAGATTCTCCCACACACCAGGTGAAACGCGTCGATGTGTTACTGAATCGTAACACGCCTGGAAGCTCCTGGTAATCATTTTCTCGCATCCTCATGCAAAAGCTCCAGCTCAACCATGTATGACTTCAGCTAAGGAGAGGACACACCACTTTATTCTGGGGCTACCAGGAAAACCCGGACTGGTATCTATGGACGTAGGTTTTTCAACCAGAGAATAAAACCCTTCAGAACCGAATGGACGACACCATTAATCATCGTCGAAACAATGGTACCGGTGAGGGACAGAGATCATTCATATTGACAAGGTCACCTTCTGTGCAATAACCCTTTGAGAGATACCCCTCAGCAAGCCCCTTTTCTGTGATGACCTGGAGATGGGTATGGTGAAACCAGTTGCCGTTTTCGGAAAAATCACCAATCCGGCAAAATATCTCGCCTGCCTTAAACGTTTGCCCGACGTTCGGTAGGTGTTGTCGGCTTAAATGGCCATACAGGCTGTAGAACGGGACACTGCGTTGTTCCTCGTGGCGCAGCAGGACAAAGGCGCCGTAGTTGCCTTCCCCAGCCTCATAGCCGCTTTCCACAACGACTCCTTTGAGTGGCGCGCACAGCGGTGTGTTGACCGGTACAATGATATCCATACCCAGATGATAGAAACGTTTTTCTGCGGCCATCTGGGGACAGTCAGCAAGCAGGGTATCACGCCGCTCAAGGTAGGGAGAAAAACCCCACTGATGGTCCGACGCCATCACCTGTTCTAGAATCTCCTGAAAGGCTTTCTGGTCTCTTGCGGGTGAATGTTTGAGCAACTGGCTCTGGTAGGAAAGATCAGCAACGAACGGATCGCCCTGCAGTCCGGGAAAGATGGGACGATGCTCGATAGAATCACGGAAAAGCACAAACGGGTAGTACATGGGATTACCTAACGTATAAAGAAAAGACAATTTTCTCGCGTTCTCAATGGGTAGTAAATACGCTGCCGATTGTTCCGCGCTGATCGCAGACGATGTTGGTCGATTCTCCCACGCGTTTATGCGCACAACTCAGACCAGAGTAAAGTTGCCCGTTCCAGCGAGCCCCTGAACACGGACAACGGGAATACCATCGTCACCCACCCGGACCTCATCCGGCCACGCAAAATCAGCTGCCATACGTTGAAAATACGTAAGATTATATGGCAGTAGTCGAACCCACACCGCATCTCCCTCAATGATAAACGATGAGCTCAATCCATAATCGACCTCACCCAGGGTGGTGCTGATAATGTAACGCGGAACCTCGCGTCCGCTTCCTTCTCGACGAACGGTTGAAGCGATATCGACCAGTGTTCTCATACCCACCGGTTGGGCCCCATTGTATTTATCCTGCTGGGGCAGCCCCGCCACATACAAATGATGGAACTCGATCCCTGTCTGCCGCAGGCCAAAAGAAAGCTGGTGAATCGCCTCGGCGCTGTCATTGAGGCCGGAAATCAGCGGCGTATTACTGTAGACCACGATACCGCGGTTATTCAGGCTGCGAACCAACCTGGCATGATCCTCGGTAACCTCAGCGGCCTGGTAAAAGCGCGTTTCAATTTCCAGCCGCAGGGGGCCAACCAGGCTTATCCGGTTCAGTCCGGCCAGTTTTTCGATGACCGCTCTAGTGAACCGCTCTGGAGCATGGTTAAACATCAGGCTGCGGATCCGAACCGAGTTGACCCAGGGGATTTGGGCTGCTCTTTTAACCAGGGATGTGACCTGGTCAAGTCTGGTGACTGGCTCGGTTTCATCAGCAATGACAATGTCGGTGATGCACTCATCACCATTGATATAGTCGAATTCCGCATCCCCTGCCTCCAGTGTCAGCTCAACACGGGTTTCATGCGGGCGGCTCAGCCGCGGCGAGCCAGTTTTCACCACCGAGTGCTCAACCAGACTGCAATCTTCGGTAATCAGTTTCCTGGTTGACGGCGGTGCTCCATCAGTACTATCTCCGATCTGCTCAGCGGCAGGCAAAGAGCCGATAAACAGGCTGTCATCACCGATCCGGGCAAAGTATTGAATGTCGATAGTCCCTTCTGCATTGACCCGTATGTTATCCAGTTCGCTGGTCAACGGCGCAAAGCTTTTAAAATAATCGGGTGTATAGGGGGTTCGAATCCAGATCAGATTATCATTGTCGGCGACTGGCTCTACCGCCCAGCCGCTGCTGAACCAGTCGATCTTGCCGATCGGTGTGGCGGTGCAAATGCTGGGGATGGCCCGATCCGAGAGGTGTGCCCTGAGGTAGGAGGCTATGGAGATCCCGCTGGATATCGGGCTCCAGTAGATTGAGTTGCCGTGGATGGGACTACACGGGATATAGATGTAATGCATCTCCGCACCGGCCCCGCGCAGCAGGCTGAACAAACGGACCAGCTCCGGCCCCTGATCGTTGCAGTCCTTGAGAAACGGTGTCTGGATATAGACTGTGATGCCGTTGCGAACCAGCTCATTGATGATTGCCAGACTCTGTGGTGAAACCTCATCAGGGTGAATAAAATGGGTCGCCACCTCCATTCTTTTGCCCTTTTGCTGAAGAGCCAGATGCTTTTCTTTTAGCCAGTTCAGATAGACCCCGTCCTCGCCCAGAAAAAGATCAGGGTAATAAGCAACGGACCGGGTGGCAAGACGCAGCGTCCGGACGTGGGCAACCTCGGCAAGATTATCAATCGTACAGGCCATATTGCGGCGGCTCATGAAAGGATCGCCACCGGTGACCACAATCTCTTTAACCGCGGGTGAATTGCGGACATGGTCAACGGCCGACAGGACATCCGGCTCGGCTGGGTTGGCTTCGTTGCGGGAATCTTTGTGTTTTCGAAAACAGAAGCGGCAATAGACCGGGCAGCTCATATTGAGCAGGAAAATCACCCGATTGGCATACATCTGTTCAAGCAGTCCCTGGTGGAACTGACCAATCCATGTATTTGTATGGCCGACTTTATCCAACTCTTCGATAAAGGGCATATATTGATAGGCGACATGTTTTGAGATGCGCATCTGCCGGACCGTATGCATGGAAAGACGCACCGGATAGGTCTCCAATACCTCCTGCATGTCCGCCCGTTCATCATCGGCAACGGTGATGTTCGTAACCCGCTCGAGCTGCTCAATGGTTTTGATGGAGATAAATTGTGCTCCGGGAAGCAGCTCTTCCAAGACTGCCATCAATAGCAGGTGCGGCAGACTCACGCTGCCAATTGTGATTGACCCGCTGCCGTCCTTCTCACCAAGCCGGGCAAGCAGGGCTTGGAAAAATCCATCCGCATCATCCCCGTAGCCGACTGCATCCAGCAAACGGGCAAATCGGCGCTCACCATTGCCTTCACCAACAATTTCGATAAAGGAGTGATCAACCAGCGACGGATGAACAAAATGAGCCAGGAAGTCCGTGATACCGTCAACCAGCCGACCAAGCGGTATCTGCTGTGTTTCGTCTGCTGTTTTGAAGGTTACCAAACCGCGATTTCTTTCATCCCCCATGACACCACCTGAATATTAAAAAAATAATTAACAGTTGACATTCCGCGTAGCTTCGGGAAAGTTAACTATTATAGTAAACCAATTTCTATTATAGTTATTTAAATAATCCCTTGAGCGGATTGTGTCAAAAGGAAAATACTACTTCTCAAAATCCCTTGAAAAAGGCTTGAAAATACTCGCTCTTTTCAACAGGGAAACCGCTGCACTGACGCAAAGCGAAATTGCCCGAAAGCTTGGTTTAAACATGACCTCCACCTACCGGTATATCAATACCCTGGTGGAGCTGGGTTATCTCGAAAAAGACGCCCGCAGCAAGCTGATTCGACCGGCAATTCTCTGTTTACCATTCTGCAACAACCTGATGAGTGCGACTGATCACAAACATTTATTCAAAGGGGTGATCGACCGTATCCATGGCGAACATAACATCAGCATCGAAGCGGCACTGGTTATTTCCAACACCATTGTACGCATCTACCACCGAAGCGCCAAAGAAACATTGACCTATCATTTACCTGACTCATCGAGCAATTGTCTGCACAACACGGCACTGGGCAAAGCATATCTGTTTAGCCAGGAACCTGAGGTGCTTGACGAAAAAATCAAAACCCTGGAGCTGACCCCCAAAACCGAGCATACCATAACCAGCGAGACCGCCTTGCGTGCAGAGCTTGATCAGGCACGGCTGGAGGGGTATACCAAAAACGTTGAGGAGTATTTGCCCGGCCTTATCGCCATTGCAGCTCCGCTCGTTGATCCTCGGACGGGCACCGGAATCGGTGCGGTTTCCTTTGATTTTTCCCTGTTGCAGATAAATGTCGAAGAGATGGAGATGAACTACGCAGCATTGGTCTGTGAAGTAGCAAAAGTGTTGTCCGATATCGTACCACCGGACCGTACAGGAGAGTAGCACGCCCATATGATCGGCACTATTCCCTGGGACGGGTGGTCGGTAGTTATTCGGTAATTTTTAAAAAGCAGTTAATTGAAAAAGGAGAGGAAAGATGAAACGTCTCGTATTATTCGCAATGGTATTTTTGATGTGTTGGTTCTGCACGAGCATGGCGGTGGCCGAGGACCTTGCCATGGTAACCAAGAAAGGTGAAATCCGTATGGCCATGAGCGGCCAATACCCGCCCTTCAACTTTGTTAATGATAAAAACGAATTAACCGGTTTCGATGTGGAAATAGGAAAAGAAGTCGCGAAACGGATCGGGGTTGAAGGCACACCGCTGAGCACAGCGTGGGACGGCATCATTGCCGGCTTGCTGGCAAATAAGTATGAGCTTATTTGCGGAAGTATGGCAATCACCGAAGAGCGACTCAAGTCAATTGATTTTACTGACCCCTATTATCGCTCGGGCGCCCAACTCTTTGTTAAAAAAGGATCGTCAATCGCTTCGGTTAAAGATCTTGACGGAAAAAAGGTCGGTGTAACGCTCGGCACCACGTATGAAAAATGGGTCCGGGAAAATATCGCCAATGCTGATGTCAGGACCTACAAAGGTGTACCTGATATGATTCTTGAAGTTACCACCGGCAGAATTGACGGTTTTATTACCGATAAGATCGTCGGCGCGCTCGCAATTAAGAAGAACAACGTGCCCATTGCTCTGGCTGGTGATTTGCTTTACGAAGAAAAAATGGGCATTGCCCTGCGCCAGAACAACCCTGGACTGAAAGCGGCAATGAACGCGGCTCTGGCAGGGATGAAAGAAGATGGCACCTACAAGGCGATTTCAATGAAATGGCTTGGCATAGATGTGCGCTAGACCATCACTGCCCGCAGCATTTTCTTACGCATAGCATTCGCAATCGGCGGGCGTAAACCTGGTGAGGTTACCGTGATGTAACCTCATTCAGTTTGCCTCCGCCGTCTGCACCTTCAAGAGGATTGGTACCATGTTAGACTGGGGAGTCATCGTTCACTATTTTCCCTTTTTACTCAAGGGAGCCGTGTTAACCCTGCAGATTTCGATTTTATCGCTGCTACTTGGCATCGCCTGCGGGCTCATCGCTGCCCTCTGTAAACTGAGTAAAAATCCACTGTTGCGCTGGCCGGCCGCATTTTATATCTGGCTGATCCGTTCGACCCCGCTTTTGGTTCAGCTGTTTATTATCTACTTTGGTCTGCCCCAGATCGGCATCGATCTCGGCCCGTTTCTGTCAGGGGTGATCGGGCTCGGCTTAAACGTTGGAGCATATAATGCAGAAACAATTCGCGGCGGCATTGTCTCCATTCCGGTCGGTCAAACCGAGGCGGCCCGTTCACTGGCAATGAGCAGTTCGCTGGCCATGCGCCGTATAATTCTCCCCCAGGCGCTGCGGGTTATAATACCCCCTATGGGCAACAATTTTATCATCCTGATTAAAGATACCTCGCTGGTATCGACCATCACCCTCGTGGAGCTCACTCTGACCGCCCAGCGTTTTATTGGCTCGACCTACAAACCGTTTGAGATGTATCTCATGGCTGCGTTTTTGTATGCGGTTATGACAACCACTGCCAGTTTACTCCTGGCTAAGCTCGAAAAACGGACCAGCAGGGGGCATCGTTAACCATGAAAACAGAAAATCAAGACCAGACCCAACCGATGGTAAAGATTACCAACCTGCAGAAGAGTTTTGGTGATCTGACTGTCCTCAAGGACATCAACCTTGAAATCGCCGCCAGTGAAGTCGTCGTTATTATCGGCCCGAGCGGCTCCGGCAAAAGCACCCTGCTCCGCTGTGTCAATCACCTGGAAAAACCAAGCGGCGGCGAGATTTATATCGAGGGAGAACTGATCAATGACACCACGCTCAAGACCAAAGCGTTTGAGACACATCTCAACCGAATACGCTGCAAGGTCGGGATGGTCTTTCAGCAGTTCAATCTTTTTCCCCATATGACCGTTATTGAAAACGTCATTGAAGCTCCGATCCATGTACTGAAACAGGACCGGAAAAAGGCCCGGAAAAAAGCAGAGGAGCTTCTCACCCAGGTTGGCCTTGCAGAGAAGCTTAATTCCTACCCTGCCCAGCTCTCTGGTGGACAACAGCAACGCGTGGCCATCGCGCGCTCCCTGGCGATGGAACCGAAGCTGATGTTATTTGACGAGGTCACCTCGGCACTTGATCCTGAGCTGGTGGGTGATGTTCTGCGCGTTATGGAAGACCTGGCACTCGGCGGCATGACGATGATGGTTGTCACCCATGAGATGGGTTTTGCCGAGAAAGTTGGAGACCGGGTTATTTTCATGGCAGACGGGTTCGTTGTCGAAGACAGCTCACCACAAGAGATGTTCAGTAATCCAAAAGAAATACGTACCCAGCAATTCCTGGCCGAAATTTAACAGTAATTTTTTGTGGGGGACTCCTGGCGGGTGAGCGATACGTCCGAGAACCGTTTCTCAGCGCGGGCAATGCGGTCTCATCAGCACAGCCGCCAGACGCTCACTATGACCGCACGTCATTGCACCACTCACCCTCTGAGTTTTGCCAAGAGATGATTGATCAAATCGAAACCATTGAAGGATCGCTTATTCAGCACGGCCCATATAACGACCGAATCTACGTGATGCATCTGGCCCCCGGCAATCCCGACCTGCTCATTGCCAGAATTGACCAGTTGGCCCGAAGCCGGGGGTACGGGAAGATTTTTGCGAAAATTCCAGCCCACTGCCTGCAACCTTTCCGCACAGCCGGATATCTTCAGGAAGCACAAATACCGGGATATTTCAGTGGTGGTGAATCCTGTTTGTTTGTCGCCAAATTTTATCAGGATCGACAGCAAACCAGCGAAGATTTCTCAACACTGCATGGACTTGTCAGCCAAAGCAGTGTCAACCAGGCCAGCTCCGCTCCCACCGAACAGAGCTTTCGAGTCGAGCGATGCAGCCCCTCAGATGCTCAGGATTTGAGTCAGCTGTACCAAAGAGTATTCCCCACTTACCCGTTCCCTATCTCAGACCCTTCCTACCTGGCATGTGTGATGGAGCGTGATGTCAGCTATTATGGTGTCCGCTCTGGCAAGATCATGGTTGCTGCCGCGGCAATAGAACCTGACACTTCTGGCCAGGCAGCCGAGATGACAGACTTTGCCACCCATCCCACATACCAGGGAAAGGGGCTGGCAAGTCTTCTGCTCCAGTACCTGCACAAAGTAATTGAAAAAAGCCGGATAAAGACGACCTACACCATCGCCCGGGCATCATCGTATAGTATCAACCGCATCTTCTGCAAACATGGGTATACCTACGCGGGGCTCTTGATCAATAACACCCAGATATCGGGCCGCATACAGAGCATGTCGGTCTGGTACAAACAGATCGCTTCCAACTAGGGACCAATCGCTCCCTGCCTCTGTCCTTCGCTCATCCGTCTTTTTACCAAACAACCTGGCAATAACTGTTATTCCATGCTAGAGTCCCGATCCTTTACTGCAGGACAGACTGCTGTTAACCATTGAATCCAAACCTTTCGAGTTTTTATGAATAGAAACTGGCTGGCACCGGTGAGTCTTGTATCGGCGATGTTGCTCTGGGCAAGCTCCCTGATCGCCTTGAAACTCGCCTTTCAAGGTTTCAGTCCGATGATTGTAATCCTTGGGAGAATGATCGTTGGCAGTCTTTGTTTCCTGCCATTCTATCGCCGTTTCACCACGATCAGGATTCGCCGGAAAGATCTGAAATACCTGGCAATCATGGCCCTGTGCGAGCCCTGTATCTATTTTATTTTCGAGGCCAAAGCCCTGCAGCTCACCACCGCCTCGCAGGCCGGCATTATTACCGCGATGCTGCCGCTGATGGTGGCCATGGGAGCCTATCTGCTGCTCAAAGAATCGGTAACCAGCCAGACAATCATAGGCTTTTCTCTGGCCATACTTGGGGCCAGCCTACTCAGCATCACCGCCACTAGCACTGCTGATGCACCCAATCCGCTGCTGGGGAATTTTTACGAATTTCTTGCCATGGTCGCTGCAGCCGGCTACACCCTGTCACTTAAGCACCTGAGTGCCCGCTACACCGCTCTTTTCCTAACCGCAGTGCAATCGTTCATTGGTGCGGGGTTCTTCTCCCTGTTCCTGATTTCTCCGCAAATCAATATCCCCACGGAGTTTCTGCTGGTACCCACCAGTGCCGTTATTTATCTTGGCAGTTTTGTCACTCTGGGGGCTTACTTCTGTTATAATTTCGGGGTCTCTCAAATTCCGGCCAACCAGGCTTCTGCCTATATCAACCTGATCCCGGTATTCAGTGTAATGCTCGGTTTTCTGATTCTCGGTGAGAGCTTCACCACAATTCAGTATGTGGCTTCAGGATTAGTAATCGCGGGAGTGTTTATCAGCCAGAAAAAGCCTAAACCTCTATAGGGGATCAGTAGTCGACGCCTGGCTGCGGTTCGATGTCGCGCCGATAGGCATGCTTGATTTCGCACACTTCACTGACCGTATCCGCCGCATTCACCACGTCTGGATGTGCGTCCCTGCCGGTCATTACCAGGTGCAGCATTTCCGGTCTGAGTTGCAGGATTTCCTTTACCTGCGGAAGATCGACTAGTTTAAGCTGCAGGGCATTATTAATTTCATCCAGAATAAGCAGATCAAATTTACCCAATGCCATCTTCTGCTTTACCAATTCAATTGCCTGCTGGGCATTTTCCCGATGTTCCGAGTGAGGATATGGGTTTCCCTGAATACCACAAAACCCTTTCCCGGTTGCATAAAACTCAACCTGATCCCCGAGCAGTTTCACCCCATCCCATTCACCCGAGTAGATATCGCCTTTCATAAACTGAATGACACAGACATTCATCCCATGGCCAACCGCCCGCAATACCATACCCATGGAACTGGAAGTTTTTCCTTTGCCGTTTCCGGTGAGTACCACCACCAGCCCCTGTCTTTTTTCTGGTTCAAGTTTGGTTATTTCCATTTGTTCGATCAGCAATTGTATTTAATTATTGTTCTACTCTCTTCCTGTCAGTAACCGTATGCACCCATGACATTATTTCA
>QZLB01000170.1 GCA_004796425.1 Desulfobulbaceae bacterium
AGGTTAGGGTATAACGCGACACCGGGGCCGGCGATACCATCAACTACCTGAAAACCTTCGATGGCCTCTTCTTCAACGACTCTGGTGGTATCACCAATAATTACCGGACCATCATCAAGGATCCTGATGGTAACACTTCCGGCGGCCCCAGGACTTCCCAGTCCGTCTGAGTCATAGGCGATGAAGTTAAATACGTCATCAAGGACATCATCAAAGCCAACCTTGCCGGGGGTTGAGTGAAAGAGATTGTCGGTCAGCGTATAGCTGTAGGAACCGTCATCATTTACGCGCAGGCTTGAATATGATCCAGTCACGTTAATGAAATCACCATTGGAGTCGATGACAATCGTCTGTCCGCTTGAGAACTGCAGGATACCCGGGGTATCCGGGCCGAAATCAAAAATAAGCTGACCAGAAACGGTGGTTGGTCCCTCACCCTCCCGGGTTCCATTAACTTGATTTGCCTCATCCAGAACACTGAGTACGTCACCGGCGGTGGGATCAGTATCAAAAATAACGGGCTCTTCTTCGGCAACCAGAAGCTGCGGTGGAGCTGGTGGGCCTTCTGGAATCGGTTCTGCTGGAGTTTCGGTGAAACTGCCGAAAACTCCGGTTGTTTCCAAACCAGAGTTCGGAGTCACTTCACGGCCATCAAGCTCAAACCTTACGGTCTGCTGCCCACCACCACCATCTGACGGCCCTGCTGCCGGTCCGGCAGCGGGTGCTTCAAGCTCTGTGGTAGGGTCAAAGTCTTCATTGGCTACCAGTGCATCCTGGAGCTCTTGAACTTCTGCTGAAGCGGCCTCTGCATCAGCCGGTGTTGCTTTACCAAAAACCTCCTGGTCGATCAGCATGTCAGTCAAACGACCAAGATCCAGCTGGGTTCCATTTTCTGTGAAGACGATAGATACCGCACCGTTGGCGCCGGTTGCAATTCTATCGTTAAAATAAATGGGACTGTTGGGCTGTAACACCCGGGTCATACCATCGGGTGATGTCGCTTCTACTCTTCCGTATACTATTAGTGCGTTACCTACTATTTGTGGACCACTCGCTTGTGGTGTCGATGTATTCTGCTCAGCCATTGTACTCCCTCCTAGAGTTGAGATTAAACTTTTGGCTTGTCTAACAATTTATGGCGACCCTGGAAAAAATACACTGTACGGTGGTACTAAAAAGACATTTTTTTCGAGAGACCTTACTTTTTTAGACTTTCTGAACTATCTAATCTAACCATCTAGAAACACGCTTATTTGTTCCGCCTAAAATGGCGCACAGGTAAGCAGACAGAGATGGTACCTTATTTTTTTTGTCATTTAATCTTGCCACCTCTCATTGTCTAACGAATTACGATCAGCAGCTCATGTAGCGTAATGGATCCAGTTTAGTCAGAGGGGCGTTTTCGTTCAAGCCAACCCGTTGTTAGGCAAAAATATCTCAGGAAGCCCTCTTTTTGTTAGCCATTTCTAACTTCGTGATTATTTCTACCTTTATGCAGCCAAATATGATTGGGGGCTGGGGGGATTCCATTCTTGCCTTGACCATGCGCTGCAAAACAAAAACCACGATATTCAATCTTATAGTATTCAAAGAGGAGGCCCAGATGAAAAGCGTCAAAACCTTTGGTTTTGCTTTATTTGCCACGTTTTTACTATTCGGGGGACAGGTACAGGGGCAAACCCTGGCAGAGGCAATTGACACCGTCATTCAAACGAACCCGCAAGTCAGATCCCAAGTTTTTAATAGACTTTCCAGAGATGGTGAGGTCACCCAGGCGCAATCCGGCTATCTGCCAACGGTGGACCTGAATGCCGCCGCCGGATTCTCCAAACATCGGAAACCTGAACCGGAAGAGGATTTGGAGCCATGGGAAGCAAGCATCAGTGTTAGACAGAACCTCTTTACCGGCTTTGCAACCATGAACGAGGTAGATCGGCAAAGGGCCCGGGTACGATCTTCTGCCTATGCGCTTCAGGGGACCTCAGAGAATCTCGCTCTGCAAACCACGAGGGCCTATCTTGATGTACTGAGAAATGAAGAGCTCAAGAGAATTGCCGAGCAGAACCGAGACACCCACCTGAGAATCATGGACCAGATCAAACTCAGAAGTGAATCGGGTGTTGGGAGTCAGGTTGACACGGATCAGGTTCAAGGACGCCTGGCACTCGCTGAATCTAATGTGATCGTAGCCGAAACAAATCTGCTGGATTCTTATTCAAATTACCAATCTGTGGTCGGCAACCTGCCGGAAAATCTTGTAAGACCGACGGCACCCGCAGAAAAATTACCAAGCTCACTAGAACAGGCATTGGAAATGGCAGTTGCAGGGCACCCAACCCTGAAGTCTGCCAATGCAGATCTTGAGGCACGTCAATCCCAATATGAAGTTGCCAAAGGAGCGTATTACCCGGTCGTCGATCTTGAGTTAGATCAGCGATGGGATGAGGAGGTGAGCAGGGTCGAAGGAGAACGCGATGAAACGATCTTCCTGGCAAGGATCCGTTATAATCTGTTCAATGGTTTTAAAGACAGCGGCCGCAAAGCCCAAACACTTGAGCAGGTCGGCGAAGCCCGGGAAGTAAAAAATAATACCCAGAGACAGGTCGTGGAGTCGATGAGACTCTCCTGGATGGCCTACCAGTCAGTGCTCGATCGTATTGACTTCCTGAGAAAACATATCGAATCAACCCGCGAAACCGCACAAGCCTATTCAAAACAATTTGATATTGGCAAACGGACACTGCTTGATGTACTGGATACCGAGGCTGAGGCTATTAACGCCAAAATCGAGTTGGTCAACGCCGAAGCGGATGGTCTCTATTCACAATATCGGATCCTCAACAGTATGGGATCCCTGGTTCATGCTTTTGATCTTCAGTGGCCAGAAGAAAGTCTGGTAGATGAAGAAGAGGAATAGTTTTACCAACGGACTTAAATCCGGTTAAAATTGCTTCATATTCAATGTATTAAGAGAGCCAGACCATTTTTCTGAAAAACGGTCTGGCTCTCTCTTTTCCTTCCGAACACCCAATTTTTCCTATATTTTCTTGCAAACTGATCCGATTTATTGTTAATTCGGGAATTTGAGAATGAATATTGTTGCCGTTTGAAATTGACCCATGTGTAAACTTTTACCCCCCGGAAGCGAAACATGGTCAGCAGTCCATCCAACCGCACTCGTACGACTCACGCTTGCTGCCGAATTGCGACCACAGCCCCCCCTCCCCTCCTTCCGGAACAACCTACTGATTCAACTCCCGTTTATATATTTTGAAGATCGCGTCTGCCCGAAAATATACGCGGCTTTGCATCGCGATTATCCTGCTGATGACCACCGCCTGCTCATTCCTCACGGCGCAGACCCGAAACGCCTTCAAACTTGACCCGAAACTCATTGACCGGGTTGAAGAAGACCACGGACTCTACGCAAAACGTAGGTTGCTGGCCTGGCAGGAGCTGATTCAAAATGATCAAAGTGTTACCGATATGGAAAAACTCGAGAAAGTGAATACCTTCTTTAACAGGCTGGACTTCATATCAGATATCAGCCATTGGCAACAAGAGGACTACTGGGCAACCCCGGTTGAGTTCCTGGCCACAGGGGGCGGCGACTGCGAGGATTTCTCTCTGGCAAAATATTTCACGCTCAAAAAAATGGGGGTGGATGAGAACAAGTTGAATATGACCTATGTTAAGGCACTGAAACTGAGTCAGGCACATATGGTCATCACCTATTACCGCACGCCGGATGCCGAACCACTGGTACTTGATAATCTTGATGCTGAAATCCGGCCGGCTTCACAGAGAAGTGATCTGCTGCCTGTATACAGTTTTAACGGCGTTGGCCTCTGGCTCGCAAAGTCACGTGGCAGAGGTCAGATGGTGGGGGGCAGCGACCGGCTGAAACGTTGGCAGGACCTGCTGCAACGTCTGCCCGATGGGTTGAACTGAAAAACGGTGTCAACACACGGCAGTAAGGGAAGGTATCGGATGTATTCGATAAGAGATTATAACAGCTTGCAATCACACCGGGTAAGCTGCTGAGGCAGGAATCTAACCATGTCACTTTACAGACAGCTCCTGATCTTCACACTTACCTTGTGTTTTGTCTTATTCTTTGGCGTCTGGATAGACAAACTGCAGAGTACCCGTTCGTTTCTTTCCGACCAGCTGGAATCTCACGCCCAAGACACCGCAACTTCACTCGGATTATCCCTATCACCGTTCATTTCCGCCGATGATGATGCAGCAATCGAAACCATGCTTAACGCCATTTTCGATCGGGGCTACTACCGCACCATTGTGCTCCGTGACGTTCAAGGAAAAACTATCTCAGAACGCAGACTTCCCATCGTGATTGAACATGTACCCGATTGGTTTGTTACATCTGTACCCCTGAAAGCCCCATTGGCAGAAGCTCTGATCATGAACGGCTGGAACAAGGCCGGATCTGTGAGTGTGGAGAGTCACCCCGGCTATGCCTACCTGACGCTCTGGAAAACCGCCGTTACCATAACCATTTACTTCCTGTTGACCGGTGTTGTCGTTCTGGTACTGGGTGGCGTTGGTTTAAGAATTCTTCTGCGACCACTGCGAAGGGTTGAGGAACAGGCTGAGGCGATCTGCCGGAAAGAGTATGAGATTCAGGAAAAACTGCCCCGGACCCGCGAACTCCGCAGTGTCGTCGTAACGATGAATAAAATGACCAACAAGGTCAAAGAGATGTTTGAGGAACAGGGCAATATTGCCGAAAGACTCCGGCAGAAGGCTTTTGGTGATGACCTGACAGGGTTGGCAAACCGTCGCTACCTGACCGCTCAGATAAATGTGGTGTTGTCAGGTGAGGACCCGCTGGTCAAAGGTGCCTTCATGTTAATTCAGATTCAAAACCTTGCTGAAATAAACGCTCAGAAAGGCTACGCCGGTGGGGATGAGCTGATCAGCAAAGCTGCTGAAATTATAAAAGAGCATGCTGAACCATGGGTGGGTCAGGTTGCAGCTCGACTCGGCGGTGGTGATTTTGCGGTGTTTTTACCCGATATCGATTCGGAAGATTCCGATAAGCTTGCCGAGCAGATGGCCACGCAGCTTTCCCTTCTGTCTCTGGAAAATCTTTCCGTTTCTGATAATATCTGCAGCGTGGGTATGATCCGCTATCAGGCACCTCACAATCTAGACCAATTATTATCCGAGGCGGACAGCTTACTGATAGCCGCCAGGGAAGCTGGACCTAACCGCTGGCAAACCGGTGATTTAGTTGCAGAGGACAAAAGTCTTTCTCCTCAGGGTAAAGTCTGGTGGCGAAAAACCCTTGAGAAAGCATTGGCTAATAAAGCGCTCACGCTTTACGGTCAACAGGTCTTCAAAAGAGCAGACACTACTTCAATCGAACATCTCGAGCTATTCTCTCGCATTGCCTTGGAAGATGGTTCGATTGTGCCTGCTGGAATCTTTATCCCACTGGCAGAACGATCCGCGCTGGTTACCGACCTTGATCGCCAGATTATTTTAAAAGGTATCCAGTACCAGTCTGAAAGTCAGAATCAACCGATTGCGATCAACATCTCTGCAACATCAGTCTCTGACCAGACCTTTGTTGACTGGGTGCTTTACAAACTAAGAGATCTATCCCCGAACAGTGGACCCATCTATTTCGAATTTGCCGAATTCAGCGCCGTACAGCACCTGGAATCAATTAAGCACTTTGCACAGCAAATTAAAGCGGCCGGTCACTCTATCGGACTCGATCATTTCGGACGGAGTTTTAGCAATTTCGGCTATTTAAAATCGTTGCAGCCAGAGTATGTGAAAATTGATGCCGCCTTCACCCGTGAGCTGGAAACCGAAAACAGTGACAGCTATTTCTTCATCGGTGCCCTGGCAGGTGTTGCACACAGTCTGGATATCAAGGTAATTGCAGAAGGGGTTGAGAAAGACGCTCAATTGCAAATTCTAGGAGATCTCAAGGTAAACGGTGTTCAAGGGTATCTCCTTGACAGGCCGACTGAGCTCACCACCGTATAGCTCGGAGTTAGGAAATCTCAGCCATTTCCGGTGGTGATTAGATAATATCATCAACGGTTAACTGGCAACCGTGCATTTTTTCCCGCGTCTCTTTTCTTGAACCAATTTTCTGGCGTGCCTCTTCAGGCAGGTCTGTCAAAGTGATGATATTTTTTTCGGTCAAGACATCGATCAGATCATCAAGTACTCTAATCACCCTCCGGTCTGATAAGGTAAGTAACGATACATAGGAATCAGCATTCTCCTGAGTGCTTAAAAACTCTATCAGTTCCTGTTCGCTAATCACATCGACCGTATCGCTGCCTTCGTTCGGTTCCTTTCTGATGGCCACGATATTTCCCTTGCCATCCCGCTCTGCGTAAAACATTTCATACCTCTTGATAAGAATCGTTCCTGTTTTTTGCCAATTTAACCACTATTCCACAAAAACACCCGCTTTTCTGTTGATTATAATAATTAGATGATAATGGTTAGTAACAGAAAGGGGGGAATTTTCCATATGCGTGTATACCAAGAATCATTCCAGTTATTCACCGATCATAAGGGTCCAGACACGATACTATGAAAGCCCGTGTAATTCAGAAAAAACCGGAAAGCTGGAAAGTAGAAGGTCATAGTGACACGATTGACGACCCGATTACTGATTGTCTGGCGATGCTGTCTAAAATTTTCGGGCAACCAGTTTCCAAAACAGCAATCAGAGCGGGACTGCCGCTGGAAAATAATCGTTTATCCGTATCGCTCTCTGCGCGAGCCGCTGCCCGTGCCGGTCTGTCATCGCGTGTCCTTGCACGACCGCTTAAGGAGATATCCAGACTGGAGCTGCCCTGTATCCTGTTGCTGAAACCGAACCGAGCATGCATCCTGACCGATATCGATCATCAGGCGGGCACCATTACCATCTTGTTGCCGGAAACGGGAATGGGTAAAGAAACGGTTGCAATTGAGGAAATGAAAGCGCTCTATACAGGCTACTCGATCTTTGCCCATCCACTTTTCGATCGGGTGAGGGACAGTGCCAAACCGAAGAAACCCCGACATCGTAACTGGTTTTGGGGCAAGATCCTTGATTCATGGAGAATTTATCGGGATGTACTGGTCGCATCGTTTCTGATCAATGTGCTGGGCCTGGCAACCCCCTTCTTCATTCTCAACGTCTATGACCGGGTAATTCCTAACAATGCGTTTGAGACACTATGGGTGTTGTCCGTCGGTATCGGTATCGTTTACCTGTTTTCTCTTCTGATGCAGGGATTGCGGGGCTATTTCGTCGATCTCGCCGGACAGAAAGCCAGTATTACCATGTCTTCTGAATTGTTTGAGAAGACCCTCGGTATGAAAATGTCTTCAAGACCGGAATCGGTCGGTTCATTTACCAATAAAATACAACAATTTGACTCAATCAGAGATTTTATTACCTCTCTCTCCATTACGGCACTGGTTGATCTGCCGTTCGTGGTCCTGGGACTGCTGGCAATCTGGTATATATCAGGATCAGTCGTGATTATCCACATGGTGGCGATTGTCGTACTGATTGTCTACTCTATACTGATTTATAAACCGCTTAAGACCAGTATCGAAAAGAGTTACCAGGCAAGCTCCCAGAAGAGTGCCGTGCTGGTGGAGAGTATAAATGGTCTGGAGAACCTGAAAATGCTGGGTGCGGAGAGTAAGGTCCAGCATGACTGGGAAGAGTCGGTATCCCATATTTCACGCTGGGGAGCCCGGTCCCGTTTTCTCTCCACCTCGGTAAATCACGTCTCCACATTCGTGCAGTCCAGTTGCGTCGTTGGCGTGGTTATCGCCGGTGTCTACGCAATCTCTTCCGGCAACCTCTCTCAGGGAGGTCTCATCGCCGTGGTGATATTGACCCGGCAGGCCATTGCACCAATGACCCAGTTCGTCAGCCTGGCTGCCCGTTTTCATCGCGCCCATACCGCTTACCGAACCTTGAAAGACTTAATGAAGATGGATGTCGAGCGTCCTGCGGAGGCATCATTTCTGCACCGGTCGAGTATGAGAGGGGAACTGGAGTTTAAAAATGTTTCATTCAAGTATCAGGACCAATCGATACAGGCCCTGAAAGAAATATCATTTAAGATTGAGGCGGGTGAACATGTTGGTTTGATCGGCTCCATCGGCTCAGGCAAATCAACCCTGGGTAAAATCCTGCTCGGCCTCTATGAGCCCGATAATGGTATTGTTACCGTTGACGGAACCGATATCAGGCAGATCGACCCCACTGACCTGCGGCACTTTATTGGCTGTGTACCCCAGGACATCACGCTTTTCAGGGGCACGGTGAGAGACAATATTACCCTGGGTCATCCTGATATTGACGATGAGATGATTATTCGGGCGGCTGATCTTTCAGGGGTCACTGGATTTATTAAAAATCACGCCCAGGGTTTTGATATGCAGGTTGGCGAACAGGGTCGTAATTTATCAGGTGGTCAACGCCAGACCATCGCACTTGCCCGGGCAATGCTGTTGGATCCTCCAATCATGATCCTGGATGAACCAAGCAGCTCTATGGACGCACGAACGGAAAACACGATGTGTAAAAAACTCCAGCCAATCTTGAAAAACAGAACACTGGTGCTGGTAACTCATCGAGCCTCCCTGCTAACGCTGGTTGACCGGATTGTCGTGCTGGACAACGGCATGATCCGAGCAGACGGGCCGAAAGAAAATATCATGGAAGCGCTGAAAAACGGACAATTGACGCTCTAGATGAAACGATTGTGATGATATGGAAAAAGTTCAGAAAAAAAAGGCTTCCAAACCACCGGTAACAGAACCGAAAAAAGAGCCGAAGCGTGCGAAACGTAGTCCTGAGGTTGATTTAATTACCGATATCAGGTCATCTATACTGGTGCAATCACCCCGTGGCGGTCGAGCCCTCATCTGGTCGACCCTGCTGCTCTTCATCCTTGCCATTGTCTGGGCCTCGATGTCTGAAGTTGAGGAGGTCACCCGGGGGATGGGTAAAGTTATTCCTTCCAGTCAGATCCAGATTATCCAGAACCTTGAAGGCGGCATCCTTGCCGAGACCTATATCAGGGTTGGTGACGTGGTACAGAAAGACCAGCTGTTGATGCGATTAGACGACAAGCGGTTTTCTGCTCCTTTCCAGGAGTACCGTTTAAAATACCAGGCCCTGCTGGCCAAGGCATCCCGCCTAACGGCAGAGACTGAAGGCGTAGAAATGGTACTACCTGAAGAGCTTGCAAAGGAAAACAACGAAATCGCCGCACGGGAACAGCAACTTTACAATAGCAGGAAAATCGAACTTGCCACGACTATTGGTATTCTCCAGGAAAAGGCCAAGCAGAGAAAACAGGATAAGGTTGAACTTGCCGAAAAGCTGACCGAACTACGAAGGACCTATAATTTACTTAAAAGAGAGGTTGACCTCACCGAGCCACTGGTTGGGGAAGGCGCGGTCTCGGAAGTTGAGTTTCTCAGATTGCAACGGCAAGCCAGCACTATGCGAGGCGAAATTGCCGCCACCAGATTAGCGATACCCCGAGTAGAGTCCCTGTTGAAAGAAGCGTTGAAAGAAATAGATGAGGAGAAACTCCAGTTCGCCAACCAGGCTAAACAGGAGCTCAATGAGGTGAGGGTTCAGCTCGATGCGATGTCTGCATC
>QZLB01000134.1 GCA_004796425.1 Desulfobulbaceae bacterium
ATTCTATTATATAATCGTTTCATTTTGCCATGTACCTGAAACCGGTTTAAGCCCACCATTCTGCCAGCAGCAGCCAGACTCATACTTTCCTCGTGGCATAATTTAAGTAAGAGCTTTTCATCACCAGTAAAGGAGAGTGATAACGCTTTGAAACCCTCAGAATCTGTGACTGCTTCTTGTGATTCCGGAAAATCCAGCTCTTTAAACAGAATTTCCAGCAGAATCTCTTTTTGATTGCGTTCTGCCCGACTCTCAGGCCGTTTTGAATGATCTACCAGGTCTTCGCTGTCTACCGTTTGCTGATCTGCAGAACCACAATGCGGAATATGGGTCAAAATATCTTCTGCAGCATTTTCAAGCTCACTCGCCCTCAGCCCAGCAGTACGGTCCTTTGCCACTTCCAATGCTTCGGCAAGCGGGTAGCGCTCCTTGCAAAGAATCTGAAACAGTTGTATCCACGGCTCACCAAGCTTCATCACCCAAGCAGGTGGCTTAAGCCTGCCATATTTTTTTCGGTTGAAATCCACCAGCAATCGATACACCACCGAGCTAAGATAGGTCCTGAAACTTGCCCTGCCATCATGTGCCCGCACTTTTTTCCAATCGTCACGTGCCAGTTCGTCAACCACCCAGAGCGCCGCCTCCTCGGCCGCCGCATCGTTGGCAAACTGCCGGGTCGAGAGTTTATTGATCAGGTCCCAGTGCTCAAGCACACGCGCCTTGGCTGATTCCTGCTGGTGATCTTCTCTGTTCATAAATCGGTTGAAAAATAGAATCAGAAAATTTTCGGCCACACATTTTGAACATCGTACCGTCCACCAACATAGCAGAAGATCACCACATAGCAAATCAACAAACAGGAGATTTTCCCATGAAAACAAAATTCTTTACCATTGTCTCAGTCACCACGGCAGCACTGATCTTTATGTCATGCAGCAGTAATGGCCCCACCGACCAGGTCGACAGTCTGGTCTATGAGGAATCAGAGGTTGCTACTGATGTGGCTGGCACGCAGAGCCAGGGCAAGGATATAAACTATCCCGCCGCTCCCGAAACCAAACAAGTTATGATGCTCGCTGCTGACTCCGCTCCCGTCAGGTTAAAAGCAATGAAGTATAGTGCCATTGCCCAACACCGCAGCGTAGAAGGTGCCATTGGTCTTCCCACACCATCGTATGCCCAACCCAACAGAGAGTCCTATAACGCCGTTGAAGAAAATCGCTTTATCAACGCCCAGAATGATTCCCTTTCCACCTTTTCAATCGATGTGGACACCGCTTCTTACGCCAATGTGAGAAGAATGATCAATTCGGGGCAGATCCCACCGGTGGGTGCTATTAGAGCAGAGGAAATGATCAATTATTTCCAGTATCGCTACCCTGAGCCTCAAGGCACGATGCCGCTCACCGTTGCCACAGAGATTGGCCCCAGCCCTTTTCATGAAGGCTACCAACTCCTCAAAATCGGTATGAAAGCCCGTAACCTTGACCGTGAAGAAGCGCCGCCTTCGAACCTGGTATTCCTCATTGATGTATCCGGTTCCATGCAGCATCCCAACAAACTGCCACTTCTCAAACAGTCCATGGGTTTGCTGGTGAAACAGCTTGGTGCGTCTGACCGGGTATCAATCGTCGTCTACGCAGGCTCCGACTTTATTGCCCTTAACCCGACTCGCGGAGATCAACATCAAACGATAATCCAGGCCCTCGAACGGTTGCAGCCCGGAGGTTCCACTCACGCCTCAAGCGGCATCACCACCGCCTATCAATTGGCTCGGCAGGTCTTCATCCCCGGGGGTAACAATCGGGTGATTCTTGCCTCGGACGGTGACTTTAACGTCGGCGTAACCAGCAGGGGAGCCTTACAGGAGTTGGTCGAGAAAGAGAGAGAAGATGGTATCAATCTGACGGTTTTGGGCTTTGGTATGGGCAATTACCACGATGACACCATGGAAATTCTCGCGAACAAGGGCAATGGCAATTATGCCTACATTGATTCACTGCTTGAAGCGAAAAAAGTACTGGTCAAGGAGATGGCTGGAACCTTGTATACCCTGGCCAAAGACGTGAAAATACAGGTGGAGTTCAACCCTTCTCTGGTTGGCGCTCACCGACTGATCGGTTATGAAAACAGAGCGCTTGCTGATGAAGATTTTACTGATGATCGCAAAGACGCCGGGGAGTTGGGTGCCGGACATCGGGTTACGGCTCTGTATGAACTGATCCCGGCAGACCACCCTGACATACCAGCCTTACCTGAGCTTAAGTACAAAAAAGTCAGTGAGGTTGCAGAAGGCGGGGTAGAAAACGAACTGGCAACCATAAAGGTCCGCTACAAACCGCGTGGCAAAGAGCGTTCAGAACTTCTGTTGAAGACCGTGCATAATCAGCAGAGTGGTAATGAAACCTCTGATGATTTCCGCTTTGCAGCCGCCGTTGCCGGTTATTCCATGCTGTTGAGGAAATCCGATCATCTCAGCACCTTTACCTGGGAAGATTGTCTTGCCCTCATTCGAAATGCTCGCGGAGATGATCCAGAAGGTTACCGCGCGGAGTTTCTTCAGTTGGTTGAAAAAAGTCAGTTACTGGACAACAAAGGCTAATAGTATTGTTCCCGGGCGGTACGGTACCGTCCGGGACATGGTTTTTCAGCCATTGAAGATAAAGAACTTGCGAACTGCATAATTAATCATGACCGCCGTCACAATATTGGTCCCAAACGCGTAGGTTGTCAAAATCCCAAACCGCTTGATCAGAACACCCATCAGCATCGTACCAATACCCACTGAAATCCCGGACACCGCATAAAACAGCAGTATTTCAATCACGATATGGTGTCGACCCCCTTCAAACACCCAGAGTATGTTGGTGATATAGGCAACCATATTGGCAAGCAGGAACGCGATGATGTTGCCAATCATTGAATTTCGAGCCCTGATTGATTCACTCACCGGTCTGATTTTAAGCTTCAGAAACCTCACCGCATGATCATGTTCCTGCAGGGCGGGCAACAACAGCCAGGCAATCAAGTGGAAAATCCCGATATGGGTAAGTGTTGCCAGGCCACCGGCCAGTGCATACTTAATGAACTGGATGACGGTCTCATTTTCGAAGATCATCATAATCTCTGTATTCGCCTCCGCTGAATGTCAGCTTATTTTCTGGAAATTGAACCGGTCTCAATGTAACGGGAGTTGAGCCTCTGGAAAATATACCTGCAAAAAATAATTCGCAACGAGAATCATCAGCTTTTTATCATTCTGCCCAACCGAGAGGATGAATTGGTCGAAAGGAAACCTGAGACACTGGACTGACCAGACGTTTTAGCCCCGACTTATCATTTACTCGTACCACCAAATTATCTGAGAAGAATCCAATCATCACTTTTCAAAAACCAAAATAACAGCTCCCGAAAGACCATTTAGAGAGGTTTTTCTGCCATCTTATCGCATTCAGAACAACCTGTTTTTATCAGTAATGGTGATACATTTCATTAGCCAGAGTGATACGAGCCGTCCGAGTACTGGTTATACTAGTTTACCAATCGCTTTTTTGCAGTAAATATCAATCTGTTAACATAGTTTCAATATTTCTATACCCCGTTTTAATATTTACTTATAGTTCAAGTAACTAAAACTATTCCTGTTTTGACTTTACAAAAGAAAGGCCTCCCTATAAGGTAAGGGGGCTTCGAGAGATAGTGTTTTTTGCTCATTGTTATAAATTTACGCCGGCAGTCTCAACCTGGTTCGTTCTGGTAGATAATGGTTTTGCTCCAGAATCCAGGATGGTCTGTGTTTTTATTACGGCCAGGGCACATATCAACCACAAAAGGGGGTGGCCATGTCTGTAAAAATCTTTATCAAAAGAACGGGCGTTACCAAGAATCTCATTGAACTGACAATTCTGCTCAAGCGCTTGCGCAGTCTGACCCTGAATCAACCAGGGTATATTTATGGAGAGACTTTGAGGCGCGTTGACCAACCGGATGAGTGTATTGTGATCTCCACCTGGCGCTCAATGGAAGACTGGGAGAATTGGTTTAACAACGAACAGCGCATCAGTATCCAGAGTGAAATTGATTTACTGCTCGGTAAAGATACCGAGTATGCGATTTACGAAGAATAGCAAGGAACCGCAAGACCCCTGCAGATTCAAACCAACGCAAAGGTGATACAAGATGATTGTTGAAGGATTGAAGTTAATGGTTGTTGGTATGACAACCGTAGTACTCTTTCTTTCGTTCATGATCCTGCTCATTCAACTCGTTGCTTACCTCACCAGGGGGGTAACCGCGAGAGAACTGCAGGCTATTGAGGAAGAGAAGGAACGTCAACGACTTGAGCGACAGCGAGAGAAAGAGGCCGCGGCCGATGAAGGGGATGAGGACATCGTGGTCATCACTGCCGCTATTGCTGCCTTTGAGGCAGAGCGGTCTGCTGCCGCAACTTGATGAAAGAAGGTGGAAGAAATTATCCTGTTATTAACTAGAGAAATAATTTAGCAAGGAGAACCGTTGTGGGTAAAAAAATTATCAAATTTATGGATACATCCTTCAGGGATGGGTTTCAGTCGGTATTTGGTGCTCGGGTTTTGACCGATGATTTTCTTCCAGCTCTTCAGGCATCCGTTGACGCCGGTATCACCCATATGGAAGCTGGTGGCGGTGCTCGTTTCCAGAGCCTGTTTTTCTATTGTGGTGAGTCAGCATTCGACATGATGGATCGTTTCCGTGCGGAAGTGGGACCAGACACCAACCTCCAGACCCTGGCTCGAGGTATCAATGTGGTGGCTTTGAGTCAGCAGCCCCGTGACATTATTGACCTGCATGCAAAAATGTTCAAGAAACACGGCATGACGACCATCAGAAACTTCGATGCACTCAATGACGTCCGAAACCTCGAATATTCCGGAGAGCGAATTGCCCACCATGGTCTGAACCATCAGATCGTTATTACTATGATGGATCTGCCTCCGGGATGCGAAGGTGCGCACACCCCAGAATTCTACCTGGATCGGCTGAAGCAGATTCTCGACTCGGACATTCCTTTCCATTCAATCTGTTTCAAGGATGCTTCGGGAACCGCGAATCCCCAGAAAATCTATGACACCTTCAAAGGTGCCCGAAAGATGGTACCGGAAGATACCATACTCTGGTATCACACCCATGACACCGCCGGTATTGCTATTTCACAGAACATGGCCGCAGTTGAGGGTGGAGCAGACGGTATTGATCTTGCCAAAAGCCCGGTCTGCGGCGGTACCTGCCAGCCTGATATCCTTTCAATGATGCACGTTTTCAAAGGAACGGATTATACGCTGGACCTTGATTACGAAAAAGTGCTTGCCGCTGAGGAAGTTTTCGAGAAAGCAATGAGCGATTATTTCTTTCCACCAGAGGCTAAAATGGTTTCCCCGACCATCACCCTGGTACCGATGCCCGGTGGCGCCTTGACGGCCAATACCATGATGATGAGGGACACCGGTACCCTGCACCTCTACCCTGATGTAATCAAGGAAATGGCCGAAGTGGTCAAACTCGGTGGTTTTGGTTCTTCGGTTACCCCGGTTTCACAGTTTTACTTTCAACAGGCCTACCTCAATGTAACCCAGGGTAAATGGAAAAAAATCAACCCCAGTTATGGGAACATGGTTCTCGGTTACTTTGGTCGAACCCCGGCACCACCTGATCCAGAGATCGTTAAAATTGCTTCAGAGCAACTTGAAAAACCAATATTTACAGATGACCCGTTGGATATTCTTGAGCCGGGTATTCCTAAGGCGACCAAGATCTTGGAAGAAAACAATCTACCGGTCAACGATGAAAACATTTTCATCATCGCCAGCTGCGAGCAAAAAGGTTTGGACTTCCTGCTTGGGAACGCAATCGTCAATGTCAGGAAGAAATCCGACATGGAAGCAGAAGCAGAAGCCGCCAAACCGGCTGCCGCAGCACCGGCTGCCGCACCGTCAGGCCCACGGGCATACTCTATTACTGTTAATAACCGCATTTATGATGTTACCGTTGCAGAAGGTACCGGTGCTGTTCAAGCGGTGCCCGCAGCAGCACCGGCTGCGGCAGCCTCGCCAGAGTCGGTTGCAAGTGGAACCGAGGTGGATGCGCCTACCCCAGGAAACATTGTGAAGCTCCTGGTCAAAGTGGGAGATAGTGTAACCAAAGATCAACCCCTGGTTGTGATGGAAGCCATGAAAATGGAATCCGAGGTGAAATCTCCCTGCGATGGTAAAGTATTGGCGATTCAGGTTTCCGCCGGTGATACGGTTCAAGCTTCAGACCCGCTTTTTATCATCGGGTAATACTGACGTAGGAACCATGTTTTGATGCACTGCGCTGCGGTGCAACCAAATTCACGTCTGCAGAATGGAACTATTATGAAACTTAAGACGATATTGCTCTTACTACTCGGCATCACCATTGCCTTGGCAGCTACATCGCAGGCCAGTGACCAGCATGTCCCCATCACTGCACCGGTCGATGCCAAAGTAATCAGGGTTGATGTGGCGGTGGGTGACAAGGTCTTCAGCGGTGACACCCTGGCCATCTTGAAGACCACCGACGGAACGACCATCTACTTGAAGGCGGGTGTTTCCGGTTCAATCAAGGAACTTAATATCATCCCCTATAAAAAGGTGGCAAAAGATAGTCCGATTGGCATCATCATGTTGGAAGAGATTGTTGCCGCCATTCCCTCTACCAATCAGACAGAGGGGCTGCCATCCATCGGGGTGCTGGTGAAAAACCTCTTCAAAACCACCGGTATCTATGGAATTATAGACGGCCAACTTGATAAAGACTGGACGGTTGGTATCGGCAGAATCCTGATGATCATGGTCGGCCTGGGTCTGCTCTATCTCGGTATCTTCAAACAGTTTGAACCGCTGCTTTTGATACCCATCGGTTATGGTGCTATCCTTGCAAATATCCCGCTTGCCGGTATTGCTGATCCGGGTGGAATTCTCTACTACATCTATGAGGTTGGTATTGTAACCGGCATTTTCCCGCTGCTCATATTCATGGGCGTTGGGGCCCTGACAGACTTTGGCCCGATGATTGCCAACCCAATTACTATCCTGCTCGGTGGCGCTGCACAGATTGGTATTTTTGTGACCCTGTTGGGTGCACTGCTGCTCACCGATCTGGTTCCGGGGATCAATTTTTCCTTGGCCGATGCCGCCTCAATTGGCATTATCGGTGGTGCCGACGGACCAACGGCTATCTTTTTATCAAGCCAACTCTCTCCACGGCTCCTCGGTTCCATTGCCATCGCCGCATACTCATACATGGCACTGGTACCAATCATTCAGCCTCCGATCATGAAATGGCTGACCAGTGAAGAAGAACGAAAGATCAAAATGGTTCAGTTGCGCCATGTTTCTAAAATTGAAAAGATGACCCTGCCACTGTTGGTCTTAGGAATCTGTGCGTTTCTGCTGCCAACCGCCGCTCCACTGATTGGAATGTTCATGCTTGGTAATCTGGCCAAGGAGTGTGGCGTGGTCGATCGTCTCTCTGATAATATTAAAGGTGCCCTCATGTATACCGTTACCATTTTTCTTGGACTCGGTGTCGGCAGTAAGTTGTCGGCAGACAAGTTCCTGAATATGGAAACCCTCGGCATCCTCGCTCTGGGTATGGTAGCCTTTTGCATTGGTACCGCCGGCGGTGTTCTGATGGCAAAACTCATGAATCGGGTCTCCAAATCACCCATCAATCCGTTGATTGGGGCGGCGGGAGTGTCTGCGGTGCCAATGGCAGCCAGGGTCGTGAATAAGGTCGGTTTACAGGCCAACCCGCAGAATCACCTGATTATGCATGCTATGGGAGCCAATGTCTCAGGAGTCATCGGCTCTGCTGTTGCCGCAGGTGTTTTATTGGCACTGCTGTAGCTTTCATTCAATTACTGAAATCTTTTTCCAGAGAGGGGTCATATTCTGTATGACCCCTTTTTCTTTAACCATGCAGCAATAATTTCCAGACAGCCATGATCACAATCAAAGACGAAGCGGTAATCCACTTGCAGAACCTTCAGGACGCACACCCCGAACAGCCTTTACGGGTTGCAGTTGTGGGGGGGGCGCAAGGGCCAGGCTTGGGTATCATCCCCGATGAAAAAAATGGCGAAGATCAGGTTTTTGACTACCAGGGCGTGAAGTTGGTCATCGAGCCAAACTTAATGGGCTATTGTCGCCAAATCACCATTGGGTTCCAGGAGGGAAAGGAAGGTGCATGTGGTGGTTCAAGCGGGAGCGGTTTTTTAATCCAGGCCCAGGTACCGATCAGCTGATGGTTCTCTGTCAGAGTTACGGCACTTCTTAACAGACACTCTTTTTGATGATGTCGTCATCAAAATAATTTACCGACATTCCCCCATCTACAACCACCGTTTGACAGGTTATGCCCGATGAGCGGTCTGACAAGAGAAACACTGCAGTATCAGCCGCCTCCTGGGTGGTGAGTGCTTTTTTCCTGAGTATCGCTTTCTCGGCAAAAAGATAGCTGTCAATATATCCCGGTATCCCTGCCGAGGCTGACGTTTTAAGCAACGCCGGTGCAACCGCGTTAAACCTGACCCGTGAAAATGAGGAAAAACTTTTTGAGAGAAAGCAGAGCGATGAATCGAGCGCCGCTTTGATCGGAGCCATATACCCGTAATTGAGTGCTGCCATTCGCGTAGTGGAAATGGAAATGGTCACCACCGAAGCATCTATTGCCAGAATATCCTTGAAGTGATTTGCAATAGAAATAAATGAGAAGCAGGAGATATCAACCGCCTGTAAAAAATCGGTCTTTACGGTCTCATGAAAAGGTTTGAGCCCTTCAGAATAGTTAGCAAAAGCAATTGAGTGGACCATTCCATCCAACCGGCCGCCATTTTCGGCATCAATCTCCTGGGCGACGTCAGCTGCTACCTGGGCAATTTGTTGCTCATCTTCCACATCACAAAGAAAAACCGGGCATTGCGGAAATAGCTTGCGGGCAGTCTTTCTTCGCTCCTCGGATCTGACAATCAGAATCACCGATCCACCCTGATCGATCAGGGTCTGGGTAATTGCTGTTGCGATCGATTTTTTATTTGCCAAGCCAAAAACCGCATACCGTTTACCGGTTACATTCAAAAAATCCATACCTTGCCAACCCTTCAAATTTAAGATGAAAACAGTGAACAGGTGGCATCATACAATACTGTTCTTGTTCAAACAAGCGGATGAGCCTGTCTTGAAAATATATTTCGCTTCCTGTTCGGATTTCAAGATAGTTATTTCCTCTGGGCTACGTTATCATAGTATCCATCGAATAATTGTTATTAAATGATTAGATTAATTGTCATGGGAAGTACTGTAATTCTGGAAAACCTGGCGCGGTGACTCGCCCTTTTCCCAACTTAGATTAATCAACACCATGTTTGACGTATTTTAAGCCCAGATCAAACGTTTTTTATAGATGAATAAAAAGCACCAGAACATCATCGAGACTTTTGTCAGAAACACTTTGGGCTGCACCTGCCCTGATGAAATATTTGACCGCATTGATCTGCAGTCGTCAATCCCAGAGCTTTCTGGAGATATCAGGTCATTAAGACTGGTGCTTGGTAATCGGTTGCTGGTTTACCTGGTGGCCGGCCTCAGCAACATTGTGTCTTCTGAAACGCTCAGCCCTCTTGTTAGCTGCGGTGTCAGAGATCGTGATGCTCACCAACTGAACCGCTTCAGGCTGGTACTGCTGGTACCAGAGGATTTTGAACCGATGGGTATCCAACTTTCTTTTCAATCCATGTCGATGGTTGACGAGCGTGTCCACCTTCATTTTGTTCCGAATCACGATATCAGGGAGCCCCTGCGTCCATGAGAGCAATTTCTGAAAAAACGCTCGAGACTGCCAATACCATCAGCCATGGGGTTGGAACGCTGCTTGCCATCACTGGTCTGGTTCTGCTGACGGTCTATTCCTCCCTTAATGGCAATAGTTATCATATCGTCAGCTGTACCCTGTTCGGTGCAACATTAGTGACTCTTTACAGCGCATCGACATTGTATCACTACTTTTCCCGACCGAAATTGAAACGGCTTTTTCAACGGTTTGACCATGCGGCAATTTATCTCTTGATCGCCGGTACCTACACCCCGTTTACTCTGGTCAGCCTGAAAGGTAGCTGGGGGTGGTCCATTTTTGGAGTTGTCTGGGGGCTTGCCCTGATTGGTCTTTTCACTGAACTCATTCCCCGATTTACTATCGGTAAATTTTCCCTGCTGGTCTACCTCGTCATGGGCTGGCTGATCCTGATTGCCGCCAAGCCTTTACTGAATTTTCTCGATCCTGGAGGTATCGTCCTGCTTTGCACCGGAGGGCTGCTTTATTCAGCCGGAGTGATATTTTATTGTTGGAAATCTCTACCATTCAGCCATGCCATCTGGCACCTGTTTGTGCTTGCCGGATCGGTTTGTCATTTCTTTGCGGTGTTTCTTTACGTCATTCCTTCAAGCTGAACACGTGCATGAAGACAATGCTGACTGATCATATCTCTTCAACCAATTGTCAGTTGCTGACTCGGGAGATCAGTCTCCACACTCAACTCCGCTCTAAAGTATAGTTTTCTGGTTTCATTATAATGGAATACAGCTTGCTCTCTTTATTTCTTCTCAGTTTCGCCGCGTCAACGATCCTGCCCCTCGGTTCTGAATGGTATCTCGCACTTGAAATCAGTAGAAACAAACCGCTGATCACGGTTGTCTTCATTGCCACCGCAGGCAATTACCTGGGTGCTCTGACGACCTATATCATTGGCAGGCTTGGTGCCACTTTTTTGATTACCAACGTTCTCAGGGTGAAGCAGGAACGCGCAGAGAAAAGCATGCACCTGTATCAGAAATATGGTGTCTGGAGCCTGCTCTTCAGCTGGTTGCCGGTAGTTGGTGATCCACTGGTACTTGTCGCAGGGGTTTATAAGACCAATCTCATCCTTTTTACGTTTTTGACACTCCTCGGTAAATTTATTCGCTATTTCATTGTTGCCACTACGGTGTCAATGACAATCAACTGAAACACCGGTATACTGAAATTGTCCAAGCAGTAAGAAACGAGTGATCATATCTGTCAGAGTCTGGAGCAAATGAAAAAGGATATTCTCAAGATCATTTATAATTCTTATGAACGTTGGGCATCTCAAGTTGACATCGCCTGCCGGAAAGGGTGTGGCGTTTGTTGTACCCAGGATGTCATGACAACCAGTATTGAGTCGGATCTGATCATCGATTTCGTGAGGGAAAACTCCATGGAACGCTGGTTCGTTGAAAAACTTGAGGGCCATCTTCCCGGCCTGCATCATAAGCCAACCACCAACGAATTTGCCCAGGCGTGCCTTTCCGGACAAGATATTGATCCCGGAAGTGGTTCCTTCTCAGAAACCTGTCCGTTTCTTGAAGATGACCTGTGTTCTATTTATGAAGCACGGCCATTTGGCTGCCGATCTTTTTTTTCAACCACACCATGCAAGCCCGGATCAAGTGCGGCTGTACCACGGTTCTTGATGAGTGGTGCGACTGCCATTGATCAGATCATCGAACATCTGGACCAGGGCAGCCCCTGGGGCAACATGCTCCATCTGCTTTACCTGAAAGCGCATCAAAAGCCCGCTTTCCACACTTTTTTCAAAACCCCTGAAAACTTACAGATCGCAACCTATTGCAGCAAAGCCAAACCGTTGCCCGGCTTTTTGATTGACAATGAGGATTACCCCCATGTCCTCCCCCTGCTCGATTCTATTTTTGATACGGAAGTAGCTGGCAGAAAGGTGGAAGATATATTAAATAACCGATAAGCAGCTACGCTCAATGCGTTCAGCATTGAGTACTCATTGAAACCACAGCATACAAATAAATTATCAGCATGACTTCTGGAAAAAAAACGAGTATCACCATTCTTCTTCCCGCCGGCAGACTAGATACCCCTCTCATGAAAACAATCGCCGCACTGTCTGATCAATACGGCTTTTCACAATATCTCTCAACACTTCAGAACCTGAGGTTAATCGATGTCCCTGAGGAACATGTTGAGGATATCAAAAAAGAAATCGCACAATACGAGGTTGGCTTCAAGGGTCCGGGACTTTTCCCAATACCACGGATTTGTATCGGTAAGCCCCACTGCAACCTTGGTGTTATTGATACAGAAGAATTGTCTCAGGAGATTATTACCTACTTTAAGAACCGGAAAAAAACCAAAGCAAAGCTCAAAATCGCCATTTCCGGCTGTATTTTGAGTTGCTCCGGTACCCGGACCAGCGATATCGGTATCGTGGCCAACCGTAAGGGTTACGACGTTTATGCCGGAGGCAAGGGAGGACCGTCACCCAAAGTCGGCATCAGGATCAAAAGAGACATCGGTGAAGCCGAACTTCTCGAAACCATTGAGACGATTATTGAGTTCCATGATCAAAAAACCGGCAAGAAACAGCGATTATATAAACTGATCTCGGACGAAACGTTTCCATTTCAGAAAATTTAGGGACGCAAAGTTTACCTTGTGAATTTCTCCACCGGACCTCCTTTAGGGTGTCCGTTTACCCTAGTATTGCTTCAGCTCTACCTAATTAAACAGCTCTGCAAACTGCTCATACCCTTCCTCTGCAAGACGCTCGGAAGGTATGAATCGCAAAGAAGCGGAGTTTATGCAATATCTCAGATTGGTCGGTGCCGGCCCATCATTAAATACATGCCCCAGGTGAGAATCGGCCTGCTTGCTTCTGACTTCTGTGCGAATCATAAAAAGCGAGATATCACGATGTTCCGTGACATTTTCAGAAACCAGGGGCTGGGTAAAACTCGGCCAACCCGTGCCTGATTTAAATTTATCGCGGGAACTAAATAACGGTTCCCCGGAAACAATATCTACATAAATTCCCTCTTCTTCATTATCCCAATATTCGTTTTTGAAGGGAGGTTCTGTTCCATCTTTTTGCGTGACCTCGTATTGAATCGTTGTGAGTTGTTCTCTCAAGGCCTCATCAGTTGGCTTTTTGAACTCGTTCGACATGTTCTTTGTATCTCCCCAGTTCTTTTCAATAAAAGACTGGCGTCCCGATCCTGCCTTGTACATGGTGTAATGCAGAACGTTTTTGACGTAATAATCCTGATGATACTCCTCAGCCAGATAGAACGGTTTTGCCGGTAAAATCTGGGTTACAACCGGTCGATCAAATTTACCGGATTCATCCAGCTCCTTTTTCGACTGCTCAGCGATCATTCGCTGCTCATCGGAGGCGTAGAAAATTGCCGTCCGATAGTGGTTACCCCGGTCGGCAAACTGTCCACCATCATCGGTCGGATCAATCTGTGTCCAGAACGTTTCAACCAGATCACGATAATCAATCCTTGTCGGATCATAGGTTACTTTTACCGCTTCAAGATGCGCTGTTTTTCCCGCAGAAACAAGCTTGTATTCCGCGTTTTCTTTTGTTCCGCCCGTATAGCCGGCGACCACATCGACCACACCTTCAAGTTGTTCAAACGGTGGTTCCATACACCAGAAACAACCACCACCGAAAATCGCTTCTCTGGTCTTTATCTTCGTTGCCTGTGCGGTTTGTGATAATGCCATCATAATGAGTAGTATTGTTGAGAGTAACAAACTGGTACGTATCATACCCACCTCTTTTAAGAATTATTCTCACACATAATACTAGTATGCATCACACGGTTGGATGACAACCATCCTGAAAAGAGAATTTTCCCCGGGTGAGCAGTTGCCTCGGGAATAAATTAGTTGTATAAAAAGAGCGAATAATCTCACCTGAAACTTCTTTGCTGTGGAGCCCACATGAAAAAACCGAATAATACCAAAAGGACCAAGTTTATATTTATTACAGGTGGTGTTCTATCTTCACTTGGTAAAGGGCTTGCGGCAGCATCTATTGGTGCGTTGATGGAGAGTCGGGGACTCACCGTAACCTTCCAGAAACTTGACCCGTATATCAATGTCGACCCCGGTACCATGAACCCCTTTCAACATGGTGAAGTATATGTAACCGATGACGGAGCAGAAACAGATCTGGACATGGGTCACTATGAGCGCTACACCAACGCAGTCATGGCCCAAAAGAACAACTATACCTCCGGAAGGATCTATTATTCGGTCATTACCAAGGAAAGGAAAGGTGAATATCTTGGAGGCACCGTACAGGTTATCCCTCATATTACCGATGAAATCAAAGCGGCCGTGCTCCAGCTGGATGGCAGTGTTGATATTGCGATTATCGAAATCGGCGGCACCATTGGAGACATCGAAGGCTTGCCTTTTGTCGAAGCGATCAGACAACTGCGTTCAGATCTTGGCAGAGAGTATTCTCTTTTCATTCACCTCACCCTTGTTCCTTACATTAAAACCGCCGGAGAAGTAAAAACCAAACCAACCCAGCACTCAGTAAAGGAACTTCGAGCCGATGGGATCCAACCAGACATCCTGGTCTGTCGAACAGAGGTGCCACTCTCAGATGATCTCAAATCAAAGATTGCGCTGTTTTGTAATGTTCCCAAAGATGCCGTCATTACGGCAGTGGATGTCGATAATATTTACAAGGTGCCACTGCACCTTCACGCCGAGGGACTCGATTCAAAAATTCTAGAGCTGCTGAATGTCTGGACCGGTCAACCAAACATTACACCGTGGGAAAAACTGGTGAAGAACCTCCAGAATCCCAAGCATGAGGTAAAAATTGCCATCACAGGTAAGTATGTTGATTTGACTGAATCATACAAAAGTCTTCACGAAGCACTCGTGCATGGCGGTATCGCCAATCATGCCAAGGTAAGCCTCAAATACATCAGCGCCGAGGACCTTGAGAGCCGAGACCCCTCAGAGCTTCTTGGAGATTGTGATGGAATTCTGGTACCCGGTGGATTCGGCAAAAGAGGTGCCGAAGGCAAGATCCGGGCAATAACCTATGCCCGGGAAGAAAAAATACCATTTTTCGGTATCTGTCTCGGCATGCAGCTCGCAGTTGTAGAATATAGCAGGTATGTCGCGAATATACCCGAAGCGCATTCCTCAGAGCTTAACCTGACCACCCCTGAGCCAGTGATCTATCTCTGTAAAGAATGGTACGATTACCGCAATGAAAAGATTCAGGTTCGAGATGAGTCGTCCGAGATGGGCGGTACACTTCGCCTTGGTGCATACCCTTGCGTGCTGAAAGAGGGCACCTTTGCCATGAAAGCGTATAGTCAAGACGAAATTTCAGAGCGACATCGACATCGTTACGAGTTCAACAACGATTATCGGCAACAACTGGAAGACGCAGGTCTGTTGATTTCCGGCACCTCTCCTGACAATAATCTCGTAGAAATTGTTGAAATTGCTGACCACCCCTGGTTTTTAGGTTGCCAGTTCCACCCGGAATTCAAATCGAAACCGATGAACCCCCATCCGCTTTTCAGAGATTTCATAAAAGCGGCGCTGAACAACAAAAAGTAACCCGTTATGACCCTCACCCCTGTAAGTGTAAGCCACCCAACCTCGGAAGATATCCTGGTTGGCACCGCTCATCCATTGCTACTAATCGCCGGACCCTGTGTATTGGAATCCGAAGAACTCGCCCGAAGAATTGCGGGTGAAATGAAAGAGATCTGCACCAGGCAAGGGGTTTCCTATGTTTTCAAAGCATCGTTTGATAAAGCAAACCGGACCTCAATCTCTTCTTTTCGAGGTCCCGGCCTGACCGAAGGCTTGGAGATTCTGTCCAGGATACGTGAAGAAATGCACACCCCGGTCATCTCGGATATACACGAACCAGCCCAGGCAGCGATTTGCGCAGAGGTGTTGGATATCATTCAAGTTCCCGCATTTCTCTGTAGACAAACCGATTTACTGGCTGCAGCTTCTAAAACCGGCAAGCCCATCAATCTCAAAAAGGGTCAGTTCGTTTCACCCTGGGATATGGCCCATGCGGTGGGCAAAATACGCGAAAGTGGCACCAGCAAGGTCATGCTGGTCGAGCGTGGAGCATCCTTTGGCTATAACAATCTCGTTGTCGATATGCGCGCTTTTCCGGTGATGAGAAGTTTTGACTGTCCAGTCATCTATGATGCGACCCATTCAGTCCAGCTTCCCGGTGGAGCGGGTGGGTCCTCGGACGGCCAACGTGAATTCATTGAACCGTTATCCCGAAGTGCAGTTGCGGCAGGTGTTGATGGAATCTTCATGGAAGTACATCCCGAGCCCGAAAACGCTTTGTGCGACGGACCAAACTCTATTGCCCTTAATGATATTGAAAGAATTGTGACCCAACTGGTGAGAATCAAAGATTGTCTGCGATCGGAGTAGGGGTATGGTGAATGATGGTTGTCAGCACCCCAGTGATTGTCAGATACTCGAGTCATATCGAGAAAACGCTCGGGAAAAACAAGAGATGGAATTAACCGATCAGACCCGGCTGCTCTATCCAAAAGCTGAACCTGTCAAATTGCTCCTGCTTGATGTAGATGGTGTCCTGACCGACGGATCGCTCATTTACTCGGAGGACGGGATTGAGTCCAAGGCCTTCAACACCCAGGATGGACTTGGGATTCGCCTGGTACAGAAGGCAGAGGTAGAGGTCGGTATCATTACCGCCCGATCTTCGAAGCTCGTTGCCAGGCGGGCCAGCGAGCTTAACATCACTCATCTCATGCAGGGGGTTTCAAAAAAGTTTGAGGCGTACAAGGAACTCTTGCATAAGAGAAATCTCAAGCCTTATCAGGTATGTTATATGGGAGATGACTGGATTGACCTCCCCATTCTGACCAAGGTTGGTTTTGCCACCTGCCCCGCAAACAGTGTGACAGAAGTACAGGAACACTGTCACTTTGTCACCGCGCGCAGTGGTGGTTCCGGAGCCGTACGGGAGGTTTGCGATATTCTATTGAAATCAAAGGGCGTATTTAAATCGCTTCTACAAAATTATCTTGGCTCATGTTGAAATCTCGGAACCTGCTCTGGATAATACCGCTTTTGCTTCTGCTTTCTTTCCCTGCCTGGAGGATTCCCGTCGCTTCATTTCTTTCACCACGGGGAGGTTTTGATCAAAGTTTTGGCCAAAAACAAGAACAGCCCCATAATTTTCTGATGAATGAGGTCACCATCATTCAGAATCAGACCGGCAAAAAAACTGCAGAGGTTGCAGCCACCCGGGCAAATACGACAGATCAGATAAATGAGTATGTTCTCTCAGAGGTAAACGCTGATCTGTTTGGCGATAAGGAGGAAGAGGTGAATGTCATTGCCGCACAGGGAACGTACAATACCGATTCCAAAAAACTCTCATTGAAAAACGAGGTTGTGGTTACCAGAAAGTCAGAAAACCAAAAACTTTTTACCGATCTCCTCCACTACTATGGTGAACAAAGAAAGCTGCATGCGCCTGTAGCAACCCGGCTGAAAGGACCCAATATCGAAATTTTAGGTTCAAGTCTTGAGTATGATGTGGCGACGAACAGTTACAAAATAGGCGGACGGGTGTACTGTACCATCAATGATCCGGAACCGACGGCTCCTAACTGAGCTCTCAGCCAATACCGATAAACGAATGTAATACACGGATTTCAAAACCATGAAACAACCATTCATTGCGTTTACATTGGTCCTGCTTACCACCATCATCTTCCCCCGTTATCTGTTTGCCGATACGTTTACCGTGTACACTGAACCCCTTGCCCCGCTGCATTACGAGCAGGATAAAGAGATAACCGGAATCGCCACCGACATAGTCAGAGAAATATTCAGGGTCGCCGGGCATCAAGCCCAGATTAAAATTTTTCCCTGGAAAAGAGCTTACAAGCGGGTGCAGCAGAAACCCTCAACTTTTATTTTTACCCTGAACCGAACTGAAAAAAGAGAACAGCTGTTCAAATGGATCGGCCCGATTTTGCACAAAAGAACCTATCTGTATGCATTTAAAGACAGGGACGATATACAACTTGAGTCCCTCGATGATGCAAAAAAATATATGACCGCCGTTATCCTCGGTCACTCTCTCACCACGGCGCTGGAAGATGGCGGGTTTGAAGAGGGTGTCAACATTGTGAAAATTGCCAATAAATCAATACAGGTAAAAGTCTTTGCTAAAAAACGATGTGATCTGATAACGGGCAACGAATACACCATTCTTCCGGCCCTGCATTCGGTCGGTTTATCAATTGAGGATGTCAAACCGGTATTGCACATTTCATCGGGTGACTACTATATCGGTGCCCATCCTGACACCCACCAACAGATCATTCACCAGCTTCAACAGGCCGCCGACACGGTCACCGGATCCGGCTTTGTTGAGCGAACCGTAAATTCGTATATGGAATAGAAAGCCTTCTGATCACTGAGCTATGAGCTTTTTCCCCCTCAATTCAACGATTGCCCGTGATCTTGTCCGGTGGTTTATTATCGTATCCACCTTGGTTGCGCTTTTGAGCACCGGGGTTCAGTTATATCTCGATTATCGCCATGATCTTGAAATCATCGACTCATATTTCGCCTCAATTGATGACTCCTACCTGCCGTCAATCGCCAAAAGTACCTGGGTTATGGATGACCATCAGATCAACACCCTGCTGGAAGGGATAACCAACCGTGAAGACATTGTCTATGCAGCCATCGTTATTGATGATTCAATTTACTGGCAAAGTGGAGAACAACATCTGCAAAAAAGTATCACCCATACATTTCCCATTCGCTACGTATACCAGAACCAACCTGAGGAGATTGGCACCCTTACGGTTACCGCAAATCTTGAGGGAGTATATCAACGATTAGTTCGTCGATTCACCATCGTTCTTTTTTCAAACGGTATCAAGACCTTCATCGTTGCAGGTCTGGCCCTGGTAATCGTGCAACTGATTGTCACCAGGCACCTCCAGGCAATGGCCTCCCATGTCAGACGCCTCACCATCAACACCCCTCAGCCGCCATTAATTCTGCAAAAACCTGAGATAAAAAAGAATGAGCTCGATGAGGTCAACGATGCGTTGAACCTGCTACTGAAACGAAGTTATTCCGCCTTCAACGCAATTCAGACCCACGAGCAAAAACTTCGACTTTTTCTCAATTCAACAGAAGAAGCCGTGGTTGGTGTTGACCGAAGCGGCCGTGTGACCTTTGCCAATAAGGTATTTCTGCGCCTGACCGGGCAAAGCGAAGGACAGAATGTCAGCGATCAACACCTCTCTGAGCTGATCCTCTGCGATTGTCTGATAACCGAGAACGGTAATCACCTTGATACACCACTCTATGATGCAATACATGCTGGTCGAGCATATAGTTGCGACGACACCTTTGTTACCAATGATATCACTCCCGGTTTTTACGCTTCGATTAGATCTTACCCCACGTATTCAAACAGTGAATGCTCCGGTGCGGTAATCTTTATTACTGATATTACTGATAAACGCAAAATGAAGCGGGAAATGGAGCTGCTGAGAAAAGCCCTCGGGCACTCTCACGCTTCCGTGGTAATTACCGATCGTGATTTTCGAATCGTTTACGTAAACCCCATCTTTGAAAAAGGTACCGGGCGTTCATTTGCCGAACTCGAAAACCAAAAGGTCGACATAATCTCAAACGAGCCTGAGTTCGCTCGCGCCTGCCAGGAAGCTATCGCCAACAACCTCAGTGGCAAATCATGGCAAGGCAGGATGAAATACACCAACAAAAACAAAAACTTGCGGACAATCGAGGTGGTTGCCTCTCCGGTTTATGACGACCATGATGAGATTATAAATTTCATTGCCGTCTCTCATGATGTTACCATAGAAGCCGCGGTCCAGGAACAACTGATGATTGCCCAGAAACACAAGGCGCTCAGCCGTCTTTCCGCATCAATCGCCCATGAGTTCGGCAACCCGCTGCTCGGAATCCTGTCTTTACTCAAGGATTTTGCAACTAGAAATTCCCTGGGGAAAAACGATAAGGAGCTCATGGACATTGCGATAAGTGAATGCCAAAGGCTGCAGTCGTTGATTTCTGATATTGAGACCTTTTACGGTTCAGGAATCGACGATATGCAAGGGTGTGACCTGCACCAGATTATTGAAAAGGTACTGTTTTTTCACAAACGAACCTTTCTGGAGCATTCGATCCAAACTTCCTTCAATCCGAGGGCCTCGGAGGCTGAAGTCATGGGACACCCAGATCAGCTGGCGCAGGTAATCCTGCACCTGGTTATTAACGCGGTCAACGCCATTGACAAAGACCAAGGCCAAATTAGTATCTCCACTCAATCCGGAGATGGTACCATTGCAATCAGGATCACCGATAATGGTAAAGGCATCAGTCAGTGGGCGCTACCACACATTTTTGAACCATTCTATTCCACCAAAGAACAAATAGAGGGAACCGGACTGGGACTGCCGGTCTCTTACGGCATCATTACCTCACATGGCGGTGATCTGACCTGTCAATCAGAGCTCGGGAAACGAACAACGTTCACGATCTCTTTACCGCTTATGGGCTCGTCGCACCCTGCTTCTGGCAGCTCATCACAAGGATCTCCAACCCCTGTATCTGCCACCTGACATTGATTTCCCATAAGATCATGCCATATTCCGCTTTGTGATTCTTTTGACTGGCGGGCCTGGGATCCGCTGCTAAAATTTCCTGAATAAGTTGCTTCAACGGGTTTCCTGTCCGTTCCTCATACTCGACGCAAAAGGAGTTGGCCTGATCGCTGAAGATCACCCTGAAGTCATGAGATCCTTCATTCGCAAAGTTACCGCCAGTCGCCTTATCAAGCGCATCGCTATAAGACAGATACGGTTTGATATCGATCACCGGGGTTTGATCAAGCAGATCGATCCCGCCAATTTCAACGATCACCTTCTCTTGTATCTGATTGATACCAAGCAATTCAACGGCTGACATACCAAGAAAAGCTGGACGGTGAGGACTTCGGGTGGCGAAGATACCCATCCGCTGGCTCCCGCCGAGGCGGGGTGGTCTCACCGTCGATTTCCAGCCATCATTAACGGCCTGGTGAAAAATGAAATGCACCCAGATATGACTGAATTGCTCTATACCGTGAAACATTTCCAAACGATTAAATGGGGGTATCATTTCAATGATCGCCCGGGCCGATGGTGCCAGACCTGGTTGTCTCGGGATACCAAATTTTTCAGGGAAACAGGACTTGATCACACCGATTTGATTGAGCGATATTTTTCTCATTTTAATCTCTACTCACTTCGTTTTCTCTCAACTGATACCAGAAGAAGAACATGATATACATCGTGCTGAATCAGCTGGTTGGGACCAAACATTATTCCCGCCCATTCGGCTAAAAAGATGTTGACGGTCGTTCTGCCAACGGCTACGGTAATACAAAAACAAAAAAGGTGTTACTATGCTCAAGAGATTTACGATCTCAATGGATGAGAAACTTCTTGATGACTTTGATACGTACATCAGCCAGCAGAGATATGTCAATCGTTCAGAAGCCGTACGGGACTTGATTAGATCAGCGCTGGTCAATACTGAATGGCAGGACGATAAGCCGGTTATGGGCGTTATATCATTGGTGTATGATCATCATAAACCGAAATTGCAGGAAAAACTCACCGAAGTGCAGCATGATTATCATCATCAGGTGATCTCCTCCACCCATGTTCACATGGACCACTACAACTGTCTGGAGGTCATCATCGTCAAAGGTAAGGCAGAATCCATTATTGAACTCACTAACAATATGCAGTCACTCAGGGGCGTGAGAAACTGCAAATTGGCTATGACCACAACCGGTCGGGATATTCACTGAATCCAGGAGCGCTTATGCATATTTCCGAAGGAGTTCTGTCCCTGCCAGTATTGGCCACCGGTGGCACCATCACCTTTTTTTCAACCATGTATGGCCTCAAAAAGCTGGATTACGATAAAATCATGACCGTTGCCATGTTTTCATCGGCTTTCTTTGTTGCCTCGTTTATCCATATCCCGCTTGGGCCAGGTTCGGTTCACCTGCTACTCAGTGGAATCGTCGGACTCATCCTCGGATGGGCCGCGTTTCCTGCCATCCTGGCCGCACTTTTTCTTCAGGCATTGCTCTTTCAATACGGCGGGTTGGCAGTTATTGGGGTAAACACCGTTATCATTGCAGCACCAGCAGTAATCCTTGGTCTTTTTTTTAGACCATGGTTGGTACAACCTGGTAAGAAGAGATTTATTGCCTCAGGTGCAGCAGGTTTTTTCTCCATTTTTTTCAGCTCATTACTGATGGCAGCTGCCCTTATCGCTACTGATGCCGGTTTTGCCAAAGCAGCACTGCTGCTCGTTGCCTGGAGTATCCCAGTCAGCATCCTCGAAGGGGTTATAACAATTTCCATAGTGAAATTTCTTGCCACGGTACAACCTGAGATCCTGTTCTTCTCGGAAAACTCGAAATAAGCGATGTCTTCACCTACCCATTTATCTGTCCTCTCATCCTCTGCAGCAGGACATAATTTCAAGGATACGAGCCTGAAATGAAAGAAGAAAGGTTTTCAGTGGGTGGGTCGCCGCTGCACCGCGGCTCGGTAAAATTAAAGCTCTGTGGTGGACTGCTCTTTATTCCCGCTTTCGCAATTACGCCCTCCTACCGGGAAGCACTGATCTTTCTATTTATCTCATTGTTACTAACAGCGATTGCCAGGCTGCCACTCAAACACGTCATTAATCGCTTGGTGCTGGCGAATTTCTTTTCACTGTTTCTGTTCATCACACTCCCGCTCACCTATGGGGGCGATCCTTTTTTGATTTGGGGAGTTCCCGTAAGCAAAGCAGGTTTTCTGCTCGGAGGATTGATCGTTATAAAAACCAATGGCATCCTGCTCGCACTCATCGCTTTGCTTGGTACCTCAACGGTCTCCTCTCTGGGGCATGGGCTAAACGCACTCGGTGTCTCAGATCGCCTCACTGCGCTGCTGCTTTTTTCCTATCGCTATATATTTGTCATCGAGCAGGAATTCAAAAGGCTTCAGCGGGCTGCCAAAATACGTGGATTTTCACCGGGCACCAATGTCCACACCTATAGAACATTTGGTTATCTCATCGGTATGACCATGGTAAAAAGTTGGGATCAATCACAAAGGATCCATGATGCGATGGTCCTCAGGGGTTATGATGGTCAGTTTTTCCCGCTTACAAACCCCTCGAACAGGAGCCCATTCGACCTGATTCTTTTTTTGGGCCTGGTTCTCGCCAGCATAATCCTCACGTTTCTTGGATATCTGGGGTAAAACAAAGATGCAAATTACGATCAGCACTGTTTACCGGGAGGTAACCTCATGAGCACCTTGCTCAACCTGGACAATGTCTGTTTTTCCTATCCTCACTGCCAACCTATCCTGAATAATTGTAATTTCAGTATTGGAGACCAGCGAATTGGCCTTATCGGTTCCAACGGTTCTGGTAAAACGACCTTACTGAAAATACTGGTCGGACTCCTCAAGCCTCAACAAGGCAGGCTTTTCCATCAAGGCAGCGAGGTTACCAGTGAGCGGGATTACCGCAAGCTCAGGAAAAATCTCGGCTTTCTTTTCCAGAACTCAAATGACCAGCTCTTTTCCCCTACCGTTATAGAAGATATCGCCTTTGGTCCCCTCAATATGGGACTGACCCAGGATCAGGCCCGTGAAAGATCTCTGCAAATCCTTAAGAAACTAGACATCCTTTCATTGCAGGATCAAATTACCCACCGTCTGTCCGGCGGTGAAAAAAAACTTGTTGCCCTGGCCACGGTATTGGTGATGAACCCCCGCCTGCTGTTGCTTGACGAACCAACCAACAATCTAGACCCCGAAACGCGAGAGAAACTAACCGCCATCCTCAGGGATCTTGAAATTGCCCGGATCATTATTTCCCATGATTGGGATTTCCTGACAGAAACCACCGATGAACTTTACTCGATTGAACACGGGCACTTACACCAGTGTAAAGACGGACATGTTCATGTTCATCAGCATGTTCATGAACATGGTGACAAACCACACCACCATTCGTAATGCTGACACCAATGGAGCTTTCTTGTTACATTTCCTCCCACGGGTTCGGTCATGCAACCAGAATGGTTGCCTTGCTCGAATCATTAGCAACAAGAATTCCGGGAATCAAAGTTAACATTATCAGTACGGTGCCCCCCTTTCTATTTGACTCTCAACCCTGGCTGCTTCAGCACTACCCTGTTTTAACTGATCTCGGCTTCTGCCAGTCGGACTCTTTTACCATCGACTATCCAGCCACTGACCAGGCCCTGGAAACACTGCTGCCATATTCAGAGGAACTCATTAATCAATGTTGCGAAATCAGCAAACAGAGCAAACTTATCGTATGTGATATCAGCCCGATGGGAGTTGTGGTTGGAAAGAGGCTGGGAATTCCTTCCGTTCTGTTAGAAAATTTTACCTGGGACTGGCTCTATCATCAGAATGAATTTTCTGGACCGGGTTTTACCCGGGCAGCACGCTACTTTGCAGAACTCTATGGTAGGGCGGATTATCACATCCAAACTGAGCCGGTATGCAACCCCCGAAATCCTGATCTTCGCTGTGGCCCTATAGCCAGAAGAACCCAGAAATCACCTGAGGAAATCAATCAATTGCTCGGCTCAGGTAAACGGGATATTGTACTTATCACCATGGGTGGGCTTACTTCTGAATTTGGTCCCCTCGAGCGATTGGCAGAGCAAAATGACTATTTCTTCGTCCTGACAGGACAACAAAGCAGTCGCAAATTCGCTCCGAATATCACCCTGCTTGATCATCGCACTCCGTTCCATCACCCTGACCTCATCAACAGTTCCAGCCTAGTAATCTGCAAAGCGGGATATTCTACCATTGCTGAATGCAGTCGCAGCCATACCCCTGTTTGTTGCATCTGCAGAAGCGACTTCAGTGAGTCACCCGTGCTTGAAGAATTCGTTGTCAATCGCCTGGGAGGATCACTGCTCTCTTACGAGGCTTTCCGCTCGCTTGGCTGGTTAGCGTGTCTTGGCCACTATTGCCAGCCTGATAAGATGAATCCTCCTACAGATGGAGGGGGTGAGACCGCCACCTTTCTCACCGCACTTCTTTGAGGTATCAACGTAACATTTTGTTGTAGCAATTGACCCGCATCACCTGATATAAACGGGTACGGGCAAGGTGATGACAACACTCTGGACGGGGCCACTGATTCAATTTTCTCCAACTCTAAACTCAATTGGCTGATACTACTTGGAAATTTGCGGCTACCACATAACCAGGAAGTTTCGGGAAACCTCATCTGATATCGTTTATCGGGGTCACCACAAGGGATTGAACCGGTTCGCCCTGATAAAACTGCCCCGCGAGGACTATCCTTCACCGGAACACCTGCGGCGAATCAAGCATGAGTATCTCGTTGCCAGCCTCTTTACCCATAACAAGATTCTCAAGCCCCTCGCGCTTGAGGAACATGGTCATCGACTCGCCATAATTTATGAGGATTTTGACGGGTTACCGCTGACCTCAATCACCAAGACCGGAGTTCAAGACCTGGCCTGGTTTCTCGATATTGCGATTCAGCTCACCGATGGAATTCGAGAAATTCACCGACAAAAAATAATCTATAAAAATCTATCGCCTAATACCATTCTTTACCGGTCCGTGACGGGACGAATCCGGCTATCAGATTTCTCAATTTCTTCCCAGTCATCCCGTGAACAACCCGACCATTCCTCAAGCACACTCCCTGAAGGTCAGGTTCGATACGTCTCCCCTGAGCAGACGGGCCGTGTCGATTTACCACTTGATTTTCGGACTGATTTCTATTCCCTGGGAATCGTCTTATATGAGCTTTTGACCGGAACACACCCTTTTGAGACCAGTGATCCGATGGAAATGGTTCACTGCCATCTTGCCAAAACTCCACCAGGTCCACACGAAGTGGACGTTCGAATTCCAAAAGCAATTTCGAAAATCATCCTGAAGCTATTGGAGAAATCTCCGGAGAAGCGCTATCAGAGCTGCAACGGGCTCACGCCAGACTTGATGAAATGTCTGATCGAATTGCGAAACTATCGTGATATTATCGACTTTTCTATCGGCAAAGATGATATTTCCGTTGAATTGACTATTCCCGATAAACTATATGGTCGAACCGCCGAACTTGGCAAAATTATCAGTTTCTGGGAACAGACCAAAGAAGATAATCCGGGCCATCTGCTGATCACCGGAAATTCGGGGGTTGGGAAAACCGTTTTATTGAAGGAAGCGAAAAAGATCATTAAAGCACGCCGAGGCATGACCATCAGTGCAAAAATTGATCAAATCAGGCAATCCACCCCCTATGCACCACTGATAAAAGGCCTCAAGGAGCTCTTACAAAACCTACTGCTTGCTCATCCCGACGAAATTGAGCGATGGAAACAGACACTGCTTTCAAGTCTTGACTCACAAGGCCAGGTGATTCTTGATGTGCTCCCTGATCTTGAGTTGATTATCGGACCTCAACCCGAAGTGGAATCACTTCAACCGGCTGAAAACCAACATCGATTCAGGAGGGTCTTCAGACAGTTTATTTCCGCATGCAGTGAGCTGGCACGCAGCCTGACCATTATTCTTGATGATCTGCAATGGATAGACCGTGACACCCTGGATCTGGTAGAGTCCATTGCCACCGATAAAACGATATCATGCTCTTTTCTAGGGTCATATCGCAGCAGTGAAGTAGAGCACAATCACCCACTCACCGCTGTGCTTCAACATCTTCATGATAACAACATCTCCTTTCAACGGTTGTCTCTTGAAAACCTGCCCAAAGAGGACATCATCCCGCTGCTAAGTGAAACACTTTTCTGCCCAGTCGAGATTACCGAACCACTGGCCCAGGCATGCCTGAATAAAACGGACGGCAACCCATTCTTCCTCAAAGAGTTCCTCAAAGAACTTGATGATTCAGGTTGCCTTCGATTCAACCAGGTAAGTGGTCGTTGGGATTTTGACCTCGCTCGGATTAATAACAGAAAAGTAATGAAAAACGTCGGCGAGATCTTGATTCAAAGAATTTCCGGGTTCAGCGAACAATCCCGGAAGATACTCATGCTGGCGGCCTGCATTGGCAATGATTTCGGACTCTCCACCCTGTCATTGCTTTCCGGAAAAAGTCTCGATGAAACTATGGAGGATCTCAAGCAACCGCTTCTATCCGGGGTCATTATCCCTGATACATCGCCATCCGCAAGTGGGTTCCATCCGCAAACGGATCAGAGTGCGAGCCGGTATACCTTTGCCCACGATCAAATACAAAGAGCGGCCTATGCTCTTATTCCTGAAAATGATGTGCAGCAGTATCATCAACATGTTGGTGAGCTCCTGCTCAAAACACTCCCCCGGAAAGCTCGAGAACAGCACCTTTTCGAAATCGTCAGCCATCTCAACAAAGGAGCCTCTCTGATCTCTGACCAGCAGGCAAAAAACAAATTGGCTGTGCTCAATATCAAAGCAGCAGGAAAAGCCAAAAAATCAGCAGCTTACCGACTCTATTACCAATTCACCCAAACCGCATACAAACTCCTGCCCGCTGACTGCTGGGAGACGGATTATGATTTTACCCTCTCCATTTATACTGAAGCAGCAGAATCCACCGCCCTCAACGGTCGTTTTGAGGAAGCTGAGTTCTTCTGTGATGGGATTCGAGACAATGCCCGTTCGTTTCTCGATAAAGTCGGGGCGTATCAAATCAAAATCAGGAGTTATAAATCAGCAAATCGGTTGGAACAAGCCGTTGAAACCGGTCTTGAATCATTGCGGGAGTTGGGCGTAAAGTTCCCTCGTAACCCTTCGAAGTTACAAATATTTACCGCGATGATGCAAACCAAGCTACTGTTGCTTGGAAAAAAACCTGCGGATCTCCTTAATGGTCCGGAAATGACCGACCCCCATGCCAAAATCATTATGGGCATCCTGCTCGATATTGGTACCGCTGCCTACTATGCAAGACCACGGCTCGTTCCACTCATCAGCTTCACCGCCATTAAACTGACCCTTCGCTACGGAAATAATATCGTTTCTGCAGTCATGGCGTACCCTTCATATGGTTTTCTCCTGTGTGGATTGCCGCTCGGGAACATTCAGCAGGGTTACGAATTTGGCCTGATGGCTCTGGCCATGCAGAAGAAACTGGACTATGGCCAAAGTCCTTTGCCCATCTATCTGGTAAACAACCTGATCATACACTGGAAACAACACATTCGTACCACACTCTCCCCACTACTTGAGGCATATCGGCTGGGACAAAAGTCCGGTGAATCGGAAATTACCGCAAACAGCGCCTACTGTTATTGTTATCGACTCCTACTCCTTGGACATAACCTGGAAGTGACCGCCCAGGAGCATGACTATTATCTCCACGCCATAGAACAAACCAACCAGAAAATACCGCTTTACCGCCAGCTCCTGTTCCGCCAGTCGGTTGCCTGCCTCAGAGATAATGAGGATAATGGTGCCAGCATCAATGGCAGGTTTTATAACCCGGAGCTACTGTACCCCGAACATGAGCAAAATAAGGATTACACCACCATTTTCATCTATCACCTGCTCAGCATGATGCACACCTACCATTTTGGTGATTCGGAGCAATGCCTCGAACATGGTGCAAAGGCTCAGCCGCTGCTGAGCCATGCGGTCTCATCACTGTTTATTCCCCTATTTTATTTTTATCAGGTACTGGGACTAATGGATTTCCACTCAGCCCAACTCCCGGCTAAGCCGAGTGGGGTAGTGAAGAAAATCCGCAAAGGCCTGAAGAAAATAGAGTGTTGGGCATCCCATGCTCCTGAAAACTATCGTCATAAATACTATCTGCTCCGAGCGGAATTCGAGTGTATCCTTGACCATCGTGACCAGGCGGCAGATTATTACGATCGAAGTATTGTCACGGCCCACCAAAACGGCTATATCCAGGATCAGGCATTGGCGCTGGAACGGGCAGCACATTTTTACGCGAAGCGCAATCGTGGACGGATTGCCATTCAATATCTTGATGAAGCGATCATCTGCTATCAGAAATGGGGTGCCCAGGCACTGGTAAAAAGCCTCCGTGCGCAACGGCACACAATGATCGAAAAATTATTTCCCGACCAGTCACGTCCATACCTGGATAAACCTGACATTCTCGGGACTATTGAGAGTAATGATAGTGTTGTGCGCCTTGACATGATGAGCGTCATCAAGGCGTCCCGCGCCTTTACCGGAGAAATCATTCTTGGTGATTTGCTGAAAAAGCTGATTATCATCCTCCTTGAAAACGCTGGTGGTCATTCCGGTTTTCTTCTGCTTCCGCAAGATGGATTCTGGATGGTTAAAGCCCATGCAACTGCTGCTGATCATTCGGCAGAACTCCTGGATCTACCGCCCTCCCTGCTTGCTGACCAGCTCTGTCAAACCATCATCAATTATGTACTGAGGTCCAACCAAACGGTGGTCCTTGATGATGCCGCCAACCAGGGTATGTTTACCCACGACTCATACATCATAGACAAACAATCAAAATCCATTCTCTGTATGCCAATCGTTCATCAGAGTGAGATGATCTGCCTGCTCTATCTGGAGAATGGACTGACAGTTTCCGCATTCCATCCCGATCGTCTGGAAACCATCAAGCTCATCGCCTCCCAGGCAGCGATATCGATTAAGAACTCAAGACTTTACGAAGACCTGGAAGGCACGGTTGACAAACTGCACCGGGAAATCACCAAAAGAAAGGAAACACAGATGCAACTGCTCCACGCAGGGAAGCTTTCAGCGCTAGGCCGGCTCTCCGCATCAATCGCTCATGAGTTTGGCAATCCGCTGATAGGTATTAAGTACTTACTCGATGACCTTGAGAAAAGAGAGGCCTTGAGTGGCGATGATCGAAAACTGATAAAAATCGGCCTCGAGGAATGTCAGAGAATGAAAAGCCTGATTAATGACCTGCAAGACCTCCATCGACCATCATCAGGATTCAAAAAAGAATTTTCATTAAATGAAACCACCCAGAATGTGCTCCTCTTCCAAAGAAAAAATCTGAAAAACCTCAATATTTCGGTTATCACCGAGCTGGCCCCGGAACTCCCGATATTATATGCAGTCGAAGACCAGATCACCCAGGTTCTGGTAAATCTCACTATCAATGCAGCAGACTCCATGCGTGAGGCAGGGGGCAGGCTGAATATCCGCACCTGGCATGATGATTCCTCTGTGTACTGGGAAGTTTCAGACACCGGTTGCGGCATCCCGGAACAGTTCCATGAACACGTATTTGAACCATTTTACTCAACCAAGGAGGCTGTGGATGGTACCGGTCTGGGGCTGGCGATTTCTTATAGTATCGTCAAGAATCATGGGGGAGATATTAGCTTCAGCTCAACACCGGAAAAAGGTTCTACTTTCTCCGTCTCTTTGCCCATAGGCACGCAGGATTTGCGTGTTGATGGTGAGTTATCCGCCGCAACAACCGCCAACTGATCAAAGATCAACCCAGGCCGGATCAGCATTGCTCTGCTCAATCTCCCACTCTTCATCTTCAAATTGAGCATCCGTAATCTTTGACAATTTCATTTTCAGGTATCGCCCCTGTCCCTCGATGGCAACCGTTCCATCAGGTAAAAGGATCTCACCGCTTCCCTCAAAGGTCCGCTTGTTTTCACTGGTAATCCTCGCGACAACCCTGACCTCATCAGTGATAGGTACCGGTTTTCTGAACTTGATCGAAAACTCAAGCGTAACTCCCCAAAGTGAATCTGCAGTATGACCCATAACCGCTCTACCAATGGTTTCATCAAGAATAGCCGCAGAAATTCCTCCATGCAGCCGACCCGGATAGCTCTGGTGCTCATTGGCTGGGTTGAACAAGGCGAGTATCTCGTTGTTTTCCAGTTGGTAAAATCTGCTTTTCAGGCCAAACTGATTTTCCAGGCCGCAGACAAAGCACATCTTAGAATTTGGTTGTTTACCCGTTACTTTCACTCTATTGCTCCTGTGATTTCAGCGGAAGTTAGAATCGAGTGCATCACTGTTGCTGAGGCACGTTTTCACCATCGGCGGACCTGCAACCACCATTGACGCAATCGTCATTTTGACCTTGGGCAGCACGTGCCGCGAACCTGAGGTGAAAGTCTGCTCCAGCAAGACCAGTCGCTTCATTAATTCTGTTCTCTCCATCGAATATTCACCGACCTTGTCATCATCGCTTTGCTCGATGATTGCCTGTGCCCGGAAACATCCCGGGAAATTGAAACGATGGCCATCGGGTCTTGTCAAACTTGCTGGCACCCCATGGGTTCGACAGACCATCAGTCGATAGTGATAGAGCGTGCAGCGCCCATTTTCATTCAAGGGACACATCAGTTGTGGTCGAACACCTTTTTTGAGCAATTCACAAGCCTGCTGCTCATACTCCGCTGACCGCTCTTTGAGCAGCTGAATGTGAGCCGGTTCAAGTTTGCTGATCCCATACCAGAGATAGGCCCATTCGATATAGGTATGGTGAAGAAAATAGGAATCACAGCAATTATCCGGACACCCTTCACAGGTAAGACCAATCGGGGTGGCGACACTGTCATACGATTCTTCCATATCACGATAAAGCGCCTCTATTTGAGCCGCAAGATCGCTGTTAAGCTCTAACATCATCTTTTACTCCGAAAAACTCTTTACCTGATAGAGGTAAATATCAGGTTTATCTGTCTTCCAGCAATTAGCTGGAAGACCGGCCTTTAAGCATAATTGCGTGAGAAAACTTATGGGGTCTGGTAATTGCTGCCAGACCTGCGGCAAAAAGGTTGCTCTGGCACGACCGAGTTCCAGAATCACTCCGTCGACCCCGGGTGTAAGCCTATCAATGAGATCTGCAGCAGACTGATAATCAATCTTATTCGGTTTACCTAATACTGAAATATCTATTTCAACCTGGTCAAACTCTTTGAGCTCAAGTGGTGAAAATCGATGATCATGAAACGCTGCATTTATCGCGTTTCGGGTAACCGAATCCAGAAGTGAACCTGAGGGAGCCAGATTGCCGATGCATCCCCGTAACTGATTATTCAGCTTAAGTGTTACAAATGTCGCATATTCCTGAAAAAAAATCTCTCCCTCGGGCTGAGTCTCCTGTTCGATCAACAGTCCGAGTTGTTTGCCGATCGACCGCCGAGCAATTTCAAGTAGCGCTTTTCCCACGCTAACATTAATCTTTTCAGTCATCTGCCAACTCCAATACTACCACTCAATACCAAGCATCAGACAATTAATACCACTGCCAATACCCAGCATTGCCCCTTTCATACCGGGGGTAAAGAGTTCGTTGTCAATAGCCATAGCCAGGGTGATTGGGGCACTGACCGACCCAACGTTGCCGAGAAACGGGAGCGTTTCATAATTCTTTCGGGGATCCAATCCCAGTTTCTCAAAGAGCAGTTTTGCATGGGCACTTCCAACCTGATGACAAAAAAAACGATCAACCTCCTCGGTGGGCCAGCCGCTGATCCTGGTAAATTGCTGCCAGGTCAGCTTGGCCGTTTCAACACCTTGAATAAGCAGTTCTTCCGAGTTGGTATACATGAGAGTCGTGTCATGACCCTCCGCACTTCCCTGACAGAGGTTTGAGTGGGTGGTGTTGGCTCGCCACGCTCCATACTTCAATGTTGGTTTCGGTTCACTGCATGTATCATTGCGAGTCATATAAAGTGCCACAGACCCTGACCCGATGGTCAAAGATGCAAATATCGGTTTTATTGATTTCCTGGTAATTGAACTATTGGTGTTGAGCATTTCCACCGTGGACTCCAGCAGTTCCTCGGCAGTTTCGCCGGAAACCAGAAGTCCGTTGTCCACCTGCCCCAGCTCGATCATGTTGGCAAGCATAATGATTCCATCTAGAAAGCCGAGACAGGCGTTGGAAATATCGAAAACCAGGCACTCTTCAGGGAGTCCCAGCGCATGATGCACGAAAGAGGCCGTTGCCGGTTCCATCATATCTCGAGAGACCGAAGTGAAAATCAAACACTGAATATCCTGCGGCGCCACCTTTGATCGTTCAAGGGCATCTTCTCCAGCCCGTACGGCCGCACTGCTTGGCCTGGTCCCTTTGTCCCAGAATCGCCGCTCCTTAATGCCACTCATCATTTCAAGTCTGCCCCGGGGCAGCTTAAGCCTGCGGTAAACCGGCTCTAGCCGATCCTCAAGCGCTTCAGAACTGATTGAGTGGGGTGGCAGGGCATAGCCAAAACTATGCAGGCAGACATTGTTATATCGAGTACTCATGATGTTACATTGTTTAGAAAGTATACCGGTAAATTTGCGTACCGTTTATTTGATATGTGTTCAGATAGAATGAGAGGTGCTATTATAGAGTGGGATTGGCCGGGTTACAAGTATTTCCTTTCGAGATAATCTGCGTTTCACCGTACCTCACAGGAATCCATAATGACAGGATTATCTGATTATGTTTTCCAACTCTTCGAGCTCAAGGGGCCTTCTTAGAATGGTATCGACTCCGCCCTCCTGGCTCCGTTTTACAAGATCATCCCCTGAGTTTCCATCAGCAATGCCAATGATCGTTGCATGGCGGCCGGAATATTCTTCCAACCGGCGAATAATACGCGCCGTCTCACCACCATCGGCTTCAGTCATTTCAGTATCAAGTACAATCAAGTCAAAGTGCGCAAGAGATGCCTCATACATCGCTGATCGTCCAGACTCCGCAATGGTAACCCGCCAGCCCGATTCAATGAGATACTCAACAACCTTTTGCTGACTATCCGGATTACCATCAACCACCAGGGCAGTACTGGTTAAAAACCGTGTAAGTACTTCGAAAAGATTGTTTTTATTGAGCGGTTTGGTCAGGTAATCATCCATCCCTGCCTGGAGGCATTTTTCCCGATCGCCATGCATGGCATGGGCTGTCAGGGCAATAATCGGCAGGTGTCCCCCCTTAAGCCGTTCGTTATTACGAATTTCCACGGTCGCCTCAAGTCCGTCCATTACCGGCATTTGCACGTCCATCAGGACCGCCTGGTAATCTCCTTTTGCTGCCCGTTCAACTGCGAGTCGGCCATTGTCTACCGTATCGACTTTCAAACCGGCCTGCTCCAGCAATGTTTCAATGAGAATTCGACTGATCGGCTCATCTTCGGCCAGGAGTACACGGGCCCCGTCCAGCATAAATTTCGAGCTGGTCTCTTCGATAGATTTCGGCTCAAGATTAACCGGTTGTGGCTGCGGGGCAGCGGCGGTGATTGGAACCTTGAATTGCCAGGTAAACCAAAACTCGGCGCCATGACCCGGTTCGCTTGCAAGGCCGATCGCACCTCCGGCTAGATGCACGAGATGGGCAGATACGGTCAAGCCCAGGCCACCTCCCCAGAACTTCCTGGAATAAGAGGTGTAGTCCTGGTTAAAGGTGTCGAGGATGATTTTTTGTTTTTCAGGTGGAATACCGATCCCTGTATCACGAATCGTGAACTTCAGGGTCACATCCTGTTCCCCTTCGGATATTTTTTCAACCTTGATGGTGATGGTCCCTTTTTCGGTAAACTTAATCGCGTTATTAACGATGTTGATGATCACCTGAACCAATCGATCCGGATCCGAATTGAGAACTTCCGGAACATCAGAGGCGATACTGTAATCAAGGTCAACATTTTTCTGCCGGGCTGACAGTTTCATCAGATAGAGATCACAGTCCAAACTGTCTGAGAGATGGAAGTCTTCCGTGTTGAATTGCAGCGTACCGGACTCGATACGACAAAAATCCAGAATGTCAGTTACCACCTCAAGCAATCGCTCTGCTGACGAGTTGACCATTTCCAGGTGGCGTCTCTGATCTTTGGATAACTCTGTTTCCAGGACCAGATTGGTCATCCCCATGATGCCATTCATCGGGGTGCGGATTTCATGTCCCATGCCCATCAGAAATTCACTTTTGGTCCTGCTTTCTTTCTCCAAGGCAGCAATCTGCGCATCTCGCTCTTTGAGTTTCTGCTCAAGTTCTTTCAAACTGTTTTCAAGACTCAACGGATCCTCCACTCAGTTGCTTATGCTGCATCGGGTAAATGCTCAACTGCCTCCTTGAGTGTTTGCATCTGCTCATGGATTTCATCAAGCTGATTGGCTTTTGCCAGCTGCTCAACTGACCGGGCAACCTCTGCCCACTCAGGCTGCCCCATATTCATGAATAACCCTTTGAGATTATGGCCGAATCGGGAAAGCATCTCCAAGTCACCATCACCAAGCGCCTGATCTCCAAGCTCAAAAGCATTGTGGATCGATTTGGCAGCACTCTTTACCATCTTTGCTGCTTGCTCATCGGTCAGACGATACACCGAGACAAAGTGTTCGCGAAGTGCTTCTGCCGCAATAGGCCGAGGGGTACCCATGTCAGTCAATCAAGCCAAAATCCCTGATATGCTCAAGCAGCTTATCCCGGTCAATTGGTTTTGTCAGATACGCTTCACACTGTCCCTGCCTGAACGCTTTCATGATATTTTTTGAATCATCAATTGCCGTCACCATGATAACTCTTGTGGCATTCGGCTCCGGTATGTTCCGCTCCTTCTCAAGTTTACGGATTTCCATAAGCGCCTGCTGACCGTCCATTACTGGCATCATAATATCCAGGCAGATCAAGTCGAATGGTTCACCGGCATCAAGGGCCTTCTCGACAACCTTGACTGCCTCATCACCATTGGTAGCTACGTGACATTCACCATAGCCCGAAAGCAGTGTTGAGAGAAGTGAGCGGGCCAAATAATCATCTTCTACGATCAGCGTCTTCATATTCTTATCCGATGTCCTCACTGCAACGCTTTGTTCCTGTTCACCAACAGATCACTCTTTTCGCCAGGTAAGCGGTTTACCACTCAAGATATCATGATCTGCTTGAATTGAAAACAATTCCTCATCCACATCACTACGACAACAAAAAGGGGCGGCTCAAACAGTAGGTCCAAGCAAACCCTGGAGCGCGTCTTTTAGTTCTCGGTTCAGGGTTTTACAGTCGCTCGCACCAGCGCGGGATGCGCTCTCTAGCTCAAGAGCTTTTCCGGCAAGCTCATTGAGTCCCAGATTTAAAAGCGTACCTTTGATCGTATGGGCAATTTTCGTTACTTCAGTATAATTTCCCTGTTGAAGGGCATGTTCAATCGACTCAATGTTTTCGCTGATCGTCATGGCAGAAGAAAAGATCAAAGAGTTGACCTGGTTCTCTGTGAGCTGAAAACTGTCGGCGAAATGTCCCCTGATCTGGTCTTTGATTCCTTTTTCCATATCGGTTATCGCATACGCTTCTACCGGTGAGCTCTGCATTTCTGAACCCGATGTCTGCTGCTGGTCGTGGTCTTCATGCTGGATTGTTCTGAGGACAAGTTCAACCTGGTCTGGAATAAATGGTTTGGTGAGATACTCATCCATACCTGCATTCAGACACTTTTCCCGATCTCCGCTCATGGCATGCGCGGTCAGGGCAACAATATATGTATGACTGCCGCTCAATTTCTGGCGCAGCCCATGAAGCAGGGCCGTGCCGGACAGACCAGGCAGAGGCAAGTCAGCAATATCCTGCTCAACCGACCTGATCACCCTGGTTGCCTCCAGGCCGTCCATTTCCGGCATCTGAATATCCATCAACACCACATCAAAATCCCTTTCCAACAATTTATGAAGTGCTTCCAATCCGTTTCCTGCCACATCAACGAAATGTCCCCCTCCTTCAAGTACCATCTGAGCAAGTTCTCGATTGGTCAGATTATCTTCCACCAGAAGAATTGACATTGGTTCCAGCCCTCTCTGAAAGTCTGGTTTTTCCTCTTCTATCGCAATTTCTTTCTGGGCAACCCGTTGGAAAGGAATGACGAACTGAAAGACACTGCCAACTCCGACACGACTTTCAACAGATATCTCACTATTCATCAAACGGCATAGCTTCTGACTGATAGCCAGTCCCAGCCCCGTTCCCTGGTGCTCTCTTGAACTGCCGGAATCTTCCTGGGAAAAGCTTTCGAATATTTCCTTAAAACTATTCTCTGGTATACCCACTCCCGTGTCTTTGATCGTGAATGTTACCAACGAGGCTTGATCACTCTGGTTTTCAGCCGAAACATTGATTGAAACAGATCCCTGACGGGTAAACTTCACTGCATTTGCCAGCAGATTGATCAGGATTTGCCGAAGCCTCAGGCTGTCACCATTGACATATTTCGGTACCGTCTGGTCAATATGACCATGGAGTGCGAGATTTTTCTCTTCGGCCAGAACCCGCAACGATTCCAGAGATGATTCGATGGTCTCAATGAGGTTGAATGGTAAATTTTCCAAATCAAGCTGTCCTGCTTCGATCTTGGAAAAATCGAGAATGTCATTGACCAGCAGGAGTAATGAATCAGCCGATGATTTTACCGACTCCAACATTTTTAGCTGCTCGTTATCAACCGCCTTTTGCAGGGCGAGGCTGTTCATACCAATGATGGCATTCATTGGGGTACGTATTTCATGGGACATGTTGGCTAAAAATTGGCTTTTTGCCCGATCAGATTCCTCTGCTCGCTCCCGGGCATCCTTCAACTGACTTATTGATCCCTGCAGCGTGTCTGACATCGCATTGAAGGCCTGGGCCAGTTGCCCCATTTCATCTCTACTTTGAACCTCGAGACGATGCCCCATGTCCCCCTGCTGGAAACGTCCGATTCCCGAAATGATGGCGGTGATCTTGCCAGTTATGGTCGAAGCCATCCACACCGCTATTACCATGACCAATGCAACCATCACCAAAGTGGAAACGGTCAACTCCCGCGTTGTTTTTACAAGCAGGCTGGCAATCAGACTTACCGTTTCCTGGTTCTTCTGATCAATCTGCTCTTCATACCCTTGTTGAAGCCGGGAGATTCGTTCTGCTGTCCTTGTTGCAGCCCGGTGAAATTCATGGACATTGGCCCCGATCGTCACAAAACCAAAACCCCTCGGTGATTCGGCAAACCTGCCGGTATAATAAGGAATTGCTGCTGCAGTGGTAAGCTTCCAGAGCTTGGACCAGAATATTACAAAAGAGCCTGATCCACCGTATTGGGTTAGATTGTGCCAACCGGAGCATTGGGGGGCAAAATTTAGATACCGACAGTCAAGAGCCACATTTCCCTGCGCCAGAAGCTCGAGCGAAGGTTTTTTCGCCAGCGACTGCTCTTGAAATTTGGGCGCAACGCTGGAAAACTCGGCAAAGCTTACCCCGCTCTCCTGCCACAAATCATATAAGTCTGCACTGAGCCAGGGAGTCTGCATCTCCCCTGAGTCCGGGTTATATCCCACAATAAAGTAATCTCGTGGGTGAGAGATATTTCTTCCTTCATAATCCCACATGAACGCATAGTTACCAGAGGCAGCATCAGAAATAGGAGAGTATCGCTCTTCTGTGGGAATCAGATGATCGGTGAATTCCATAATATGCGTATGATCAAGGGCCAGCGAAACGTAACCCTGGAGAACTCCATCTTTGAAAACCGGGGTAACCCACCGTACCAACCCTTGAAACCTTTTTCCTACCGGGTTTTCTTTGCCCGCATAGCCGTATTTTTCAGGGGCGAACTCAATCCCCGCCGCTTTGGCCTTTTTCGGGGTGAACGGCCCAATAACTGGAGATCCCACATAAGGACCGATCACATCAGAGACATACACCTCCCCCTGCTTCAGCTGTCGGGTCTGCTCAAAATAGTCCTCGGCTTTGCACCATGTATTCGTTTGGTCTGATATGTTATTTAGTTCCGCCGGTAAAATATCGCTCGTGGTTACCTTTACCTGCTCCTGACCGGTCGTATCAAAAAAAGTCATCTCAAGGTAAAGCGGTCGCTGGATGACCCCTCCTTCAACCTCGGGTCGGCGATAATGAAAATCCTTCTCGTTATCTGCGACCCTGGCCGTAACTTCTGAAAAATAGTCACCCCCGTCACGAGAGCTTACCCAACCATTACCATCCTCCCGCAGGGTCCACGCTTCATGGAGAATGACATTTCGATTCCTAAACTTTAGAAACCGGATATACGATTCGCGATTCGGAGGCAATAGAGAGGCAAGGTGGATATCCCGGTCTCTATCATACAGAAACGATGCTACTGCACGGGCGGTATCGGTGGTCAATCGCTCTATCGCCTCACGGGAGCGATTATCCAGCGCCTCAATCGAATCCTGGGTGGCAAGTTCACCGACCGTGGTTACAACCTGTCGGGCTTCCGCGGCAACCTCGGAATATTTGTTCTGCACCGAGCCGCCCAGAGATTTGATCTCGACAGCCGCTAAAATTGCCAACCCGATCAGAGGAATCACTTTGATCAAGACAAAGATGATAATCAACTTGCCCCGTATCCCGAACCACATCCTCTTGACAGCGCTGGTGTCTTCCGGACTCGCTTTCACCCTGCCCTCACGTATCGTTTTGGTAACAATCAACCAGAGAAAACAGACAATTTGTTTTCTGTCATAGATAAGTTTACGATATTATACGTGGCATGTGAAATCGATATTCTAAATTCCCACCATTTTCAGTGTTTTTTTAATAGCCAGCACCGATGAATTCTTGAAGAACCTTGAAAGTCGAATGGTATGGTCTGTTTGGTGATTTCTTCACACAAAAACCGCTGCTGCACGCTCTCATCAAGTTGAAAAGAGCGAAAATTGGTTGAAAAAATAACGGTACCACCAGGTTCCAGCACCTCCATGGCACGGTTTAACAGTTCACCATGGTGACTCTGGACATCAAAGGTTCGTTTTTTCTTTGCGGTGTTTGAAAATGTTGGTGGGTCTACCAGGATCAGGTCATAGTGTTGTTTTGCATCACACAGCCAGGCCATGACCTCGCCATTCACCATCTTGTGATTTTGAAGATCAACCCCATTGATTGCCAGGTTTTTTTGTGCCCACTCCAGGTAGTGAGTAGAAAGATCCACAGTAGTTGTTGAGTGTGCACCCCCCATAGCCGCATGCACAGTGGCAGCTCCAGTGTAGCCAAAAAGATTCAGGAACCGCTTGTTCTCACTCATCTGGCCAATTTTCATACGAACCAGACGATGATCGAGAAAGAGCCCCGTATCAAGATAGTCACTCAAGTTTACCAGAAACCTGCCCGGACCTTCCGTTACTTCAAAGAGTTTTGATTCTTTTGTTTTTTTCTTTTTCGCGTATTGGGTCTTACCCCGCTGACGAACTCGTTTTTTGAGGTATACCTGCTCCCTTGATGCACCAAAAAGTGCGCGCACCGATTGGATGATCAGTGAAAAGCGCTGCCGGGCAACTTCAGGATCAATTGAACGGGGTGCAGCGAATTCCTGAACATGAAACAAGGTTCCATACACATCTACGCACGCATTATACTGAGGCAAGTCTCGGTTATAGAGCCTGAAACAGTCAGTACCATGCTGGACTGCAAGCTTGGCAAGTTTTTTGTAATTCTTTGTCAGTCGGTTAAGCAGCTCCGCAGGTTCTTTCGGCAGCTCTGTGGTTGCTAAACTGAGCTTTCGAGCCGTCCGAACTTTCTGATCAGAAGCGCTATTATAGAGTTTACAAGAGATTGGACCATTTTTTAGACGGTACTGATTTTTCCACTGCACACCCAACATATCGGCAAGGTCCGGGTTCGAGGTAAAAATTGACACCCGCCACCCGGAAAAGTGCTCAGCAATTCGATTGCCCAGAAAACGATAAAGGTACTTTAAAACCACCTTGTCTGACAGACGCTCTCCATACGGGGGATTGGACACCAGGTGCCCCTCGCGTTTTTCGGGGTGAAGCCGTCGCACCTCCCGACATGCAACCGATATTTTATATTCCAGTCCTGCTGCTTCTAAATTTTTTCGAGCACCGGCGATGGCCTCCTGGCTGCCATCATAACCGATAATTTCAGGCCACTTTTTTTGATGTCCCTGTGTTTCGCGATCGATCGCCTCCTCAACCAGACGATCCCACACTCCCCCCTGATGACCGAGCCAGCCGAGGAGGCCAAAATACGACCTACCCAGACCCGGTGCAATATCCCCATAAATCATTGCCGCCTCAATCAACAAAGTGCCTGAACCACACATGGGGTCTACCAGGGGGCTTTCACCATCCCAACCGCTCAAGCTGATAATGCCAGCCGCCAGAGTCTCTTTTAGGGGTGCAGCACCACCCTGTCTGCGATAACCTCTGCGATGCAGACTCTCGCCGGAGAGATCAACCGAAAGTGTTGTCTCCGAAGGTCCCACATAGACATGGAGCTTCACATCCGGCCGTTGTGTTTGAACATAGGGTCGGGTCCCAGATTTTTCCCTGAAATAGTCTGCGATCCCATCCTTCACCTTCAGAGCAGTGAATTTACTATGTCGGTTTTCAACCTCCGCAGCAACGCTGCACTCAACGGCAAACGTACGCTCAACTTGCAGGTGGTCGCGCCACCCTGTCTTGAGTACCTGTTCGTAAAGTCCGGTATCATCAATGGTTGGATGGTGAGCGATAACCAGTAAAATTTTCGATGAAAAACGGGACCATAAACATGCCCGGTAGGCAACCTCCAGATTACCGGAGAAAAATACCGTGCTGTTTTCCGACCTGACATTGCTCCCCCCGAAAGAGGATAGTTCGACCGCGGTCAGCTCCTCCAAGCCACTATTGCAAAGCGCGACAAAATCCATACGCTGTTTCACCCCACTCCCTATTTATCACACGATCTGTTTCCAGAGTGATTGACTGGTGATAAAAATCTTGACCTCTTATACATTCTGGATAGAATACATTTCCATCAGCTTTTTGTCTTAACCGTTTGTCACACCCGTTATAGCAAAATCCCGAGTTTATAGCCACTCATCCATGACTCAACCACAAGTAAAGAGAAAAGCATGAAAAAACAACCAATTCGATCCCTTATCATCGCCGTCCTCGTTGGTTCATTTATCCTGGTTTCAGGTGGGTGTACCAAAAAAGCAGTCATTCCCCCTTCAACAAGTTCAAGCTCTTCCAGCAATGGAATTGACAGTCAGGGAAAAGATATTAACTACCCACCGGCCGAAAATGGCTTTAATGAAGGCAATATCGCCGGTGAAGAAAACCTCGATGACACCGCCAATACCGGGGTGCAGCACCTCGGAAGCATGGCCATTGACGGAGGATCACAGGAAGAACAGACCGATGAGTATAAGGCCCAGCAAGGAAGATCCACCCCTGGTCTGGCTCCGGTTTATTTCGATTTTGACCAGGCAACCATTAAGCCGGATATGGCAGAGATCATGATCCGGAACGCCGAAGCTCTTCAGCAGGTAAACAATACGGTGATCATCGAAGGTAACAGTGATGATCGAGGTACCAACGAGTATAATCTTGCACTTGCAGAACGAAGAGCGATCAATGTTCGTGACTACCTGGTAAATCTTGGTGTCTCACCCGGTAGAATCAGAACCGTAAGCTATGGTGAGGAACGGCCACTCTTCCTTGAACAGACCGAATATGCTTGGAGCAAGAACCGACGGGCCGACTTTGTATTAGAATAATGACCGGCAAATCCCCGGGGTCTACTTCCCCGGGGAAGTAGATTTGTGCTAACCACGCGCGTTTTTCAGATGTTTTTGTAGTTCAGCCAAAACCTGATCCGCCGACAGCGTTGTGGTATCAATATAGATTGCATCAGCAGCAACTTTCAATGGGGCGAGTGCACGCTCCGAATCATTTTTATCCCGGGCCAGGGTCATTTCCAGCAGCTCTTTTTCATCAACTTCACGGCCAAGTGCGCGCAACTGTTTTGCTCTCCGGCTGGTTCGCTCCCTGGGGGAGGCATCAAGGTAAAATTTAAAGGCTGCATTGGGAAATACAACGGTCCCTGTGTCTCGACCTTCGGCGACAATCCTTCCTTTAAAGCCAAGATCCTGCTGCATACGGGTCAACTTTTCTCTAACCTTTTGCAATGCGGAAACCTGGGAGGCAAGCATCGAGATTTCAGGGGTTCTGATTCTGGTGCTGATATCCTCGTTGTTAAGTACCACCCGTACATCATCGTGATGATTTTTGGCGGGAAAAAGTTCAAGTTCGATATGTTCAAGTTCCTGGTCCAAGTTGGTCGAGTCTGAAATATCCAGGTTCTTTATTTTACAGTATAATGCCACGGCCCGATACATTGCACCGGTATCAAGGTATGTAAAGCCAAGCCAGGCGGCAACACGTCTGCTGATGGTCGATTTACCAACCCCGGACGGTCCATCGATGGTAACAATCACCTGACTCTCCTCACGCATACCCACACTCCACCAGACTCTCTTGCAGGGAAGCGAGAAACCGTTTGTTCTCATTTTCCGTGCCGACGTTAATCCTTACATACTGAGGAAACCCATAGGCTTTCATGGACCGAATGATAACCCCTTTACGCAACATTGCCTGGTAGACGCTATCTGCATCACCATTGATATCTATTAGAAAGAAATTTGTCTGTGAATCGAAGGTGCGGCAGCCCATTTGGGTTAGCTCCTGTTGCAGGAACGCTTTACCATCACGCGTGGTTGTCAGGGTTTTCTCGTAAAAATCCTCATCATCCAATGCAGCCAGTCCCGCCGCCAGCGCCAGAATCGAAACGTTGAATGGCTGCCGGACCTTGTGCAGCACCTCAGCAATTTCTTCGTTCATGATACCAAAACCAAGACGAATGCCAGCCAGGCCATAGGCTTTTGACATGGTTCTCATGAAAACGACACCACAACGTTTTTCACAATTATTGATCAGGGAGTACACATCAACTTTGTACTCATCAGCCATGAAGTCGATATACGCCTCATCAATTACCACGACCACATGTTCTGGGACCTCACTTAAAAACCGGTAAAATTCATTCGGGGATAAAATGGTTCCACATGGGTTATTCGGGTTATCCAGAAAAATAAGCCGGGTTTTTTCTGAGATAAGCTCGAGAATCGTTTCGAGATCGTGACGCATATCTTTGAGCGGAACGATGAAATTCTCCCCACCACGGACCTGAACAAATTTCTGGTACATCAGAAAAGAGGGGTGACTGGTGATTATCTCTTCCCCTGCGGAAACAAACCCTTTTACGAGAAACTCTATGATCTCATTGGAACCATTGCCAAGTACGACTTGCTCAGGCTTAACGCCGAACTTTTCAGCAAGTTTCTGGGTCAGGTAGTAACCGGAACCATCCGGGTATCGGTGCACCCCCGTCAAAGCCGAACGCATCGCCCTGACGGCCAGGGGGGAGGGGCCAAGCGGGTTTTCGTTTGAAGCAAGTTTAATGGAGCCGCTCAGACCGTATTCTCGCTCAAGCTCTTCAATGGGTTTACCGGGAGGATAAGGGGTAATAGCCTTGATATTGTCGGGTATCTGCAGTTTCACTGAGCCTCCTTTCCAATCAATGGCAGCGAGGGTTTCAACGCCAACGCCTGTTCAATGGAAAAAGCAGTTTTCAACAGCCTCCCCTCCTCAAAGTGCGGCCCCTGTATCTGCACTCCGATCGGCAACCCATCACCACTGAATCCGCCAGGAACCGAAATACCCGGGATACCCGCCAGGTTGGTAGACAGGGTCAGGATATCCGAGAGGTACATGGACAGGGGGTCATCACTTATCTTGCCGATCTTCCAGGCCGGGGTTGGCGTAACCGGTGAGACGAGAACATCACATGACTTCCAGGCCTCGTTAAAATCATTAAGGATCAGTGTGCGCACCTGTGACGCTTTTTTGTAGTAGGCGTCGTAATAGCCTGATGAAAGTGCATAGGTCCCGATGAGTATTCTCCGCTTCACTTCAGCACCAAACCCTTCCGAGCGGCTTTTTCTGTACATTTCAAGCAGAGAGTCGGCCTCTTTACGATAACCATACGTAACACCGTCGTAACGTGCCAGGTTCGATGAAGCCTCAGCAGGCGCAATCAAATAGTAGGCTGCTACACAATAATCAATATGGGGTAGTGAAACCTCAACCACCTCAGCACCCTGACTTTCAAGGAGCCCAATGCTATTTCTGACGACTGCCTCAACTTCGGGATCGAGGCCGCCGGAAAAGTACTCCAGGGGCACCCCCACCCGTAACCCTTTCACGTCGCCCGTCAGATTCTGGGTATAGTCCTCGGTGGGTGTATCCACTGACGTAGAGTCCCGCACGTCATAACCGCTGATCACATTCATCAGCAAGGCGGAGTCTCTGACATCTCTGGTCAGCGGGCCAATCTGGTCAAGCGATGAAGCGAAGGCCACCAGCCCGTACCGGGAGACCCGGCCGTAGGTTGGCTTCATCCCCACAATCCCGCACAGAGAAGCGGGCTGACGGATTGAACCACCGGTATCTGACCCCAGAGAACCAAGAACCTGGCCCGCCGCGACCGATGCCGCAGAACCACCAGAGGAACCGCCAGCAATATAACGGGTATTCCAGGGGTTTCGCGGACTCCCTGTCGCACACGTTTCAGAGGTCGACCCCATGGCAAACTCATCCATTGCTGCTTTGCCAACAACAATTCCGTTCTCAAGTTTTATTTTTTCTACCACCGTTGCATCATACGGGGGTACGAAATCTGCCAAAATGTTCGAACCACAGGTCGTTTTTACCCCTTTGGTACAAAGCAAGTCCTTTAATGAGAGGGGGATGCCGCACAGCTTTCCGACCGTATTGTTTTGAGCTCGTAACCTGTCTGCTTCTTCAGCAGCTGCTATCGCACCTTCGGGATCAAGGGTGACAAAGGCACCAACCGCTTCCTCGGTCTGCTCAATCCGTTCCAGACAACTTTTCGTCAACTCCATGGCTGATAGATCACGAGTCTCAAGTGCTTCAAGCGCCTGGGAGATGGTTAATTCATACGGTTTCATGTATTCCTCAATATCGGACCAGCCCCACCGTCGGTATGGGCTTATTTTTCAATATGATTTTAGGGGCCTGCTATATTACGCGCGGTACGATGAATGATTCATCATTGGTTTTCGGTCCCATCTTTAACGCTTCATCCCTGTCCAGGGATTTCTGTACGTGATCATCACGAAACGCGTTGCTGACCGAAAAAGCATGGGTCGTCGGTTCGATACCAGAGGTGTCCAACGCCTCCAGTTTTTCCACATATGATAAAATGATATCCAACTGACCGGTCATCATCTCGAGTTCATCAGCACTCAGGCTGAGTCGGGCAAGATGAGCGACATGCTCTACTTCCTGTTTGGTAATTTTCATCTTGGTCGTTAATTACTTTTTAAATATACATTTTCAAGATACTCCTCAGAAAACACGCTATCTGTGGGAGTAAAATCGACAATTGTTTCGGCAAACACTCCAACGGTCGCCGGATCAAACTGGCTACCTGCGCAGCTGTAGAGTTCAGATATCGCTTCTTCCATGCTGAGATTCCTTCGGTAATTCCTTCGCGATGTCATTGCATCATAACTGTCAACCACAATCAAGATCTTGGTCAACGGACAGAGCTCGTCACCTCGCAGACCATCAGGATACCCCCTCCCATCCATCCGCTCGTGATGATGCCTGATTATCTTCTGTTCCCGCTCCATAAAGCCTAGCGGTTTGATAATATTGGCCCCGACACTTGGGTGTTTACGAATGAGTTCCCACTCTTCAGGGGTCAGCTTTCCCGGTTTTTGGATGCAGGAAAGATCAATAACCAGTTTACCGATATCGTGAAATTGAGCAGCCCGTCGTAGCACCTCCATGTCCTCTTCGCCAAGAGACATGGCTGCCCCCAGCATAACCGCATATTCAGTTACCCTGATGGTATGTCCGACGGTATAGTAGTCCTTTTCCTCCATTGCATTCTGAAGGCTGCTCATCAGGTTTACCGTTGCATCCTCCAGGTGCTGACTGTAGGAAGTCAGAAGGGTATTTTTTTTCTCAAGCTCATCGTTTTTCAGACGTACATCATCCTCAAGGGCCTCTTTATAACGCCGTTCCTGAAGAACGTACATTCTTTTTTCAATAGCCCGACGAATTTTTACGTTGAAAATATCGAGATCTTCAATTGGTTTAGTTAGAAAGTCATAGGCACCGAGGTTAATTGCCTTGACCGCATAATCCATCGAGCCGGCCCCTGTTAGGAACAGAACCGGGATATCATGGCCAAGCTCGTTGAGCTTTTCGATGGTTTCGAACCCATCCATTTCCGGCATGTTAATATCAAGAATCACCACATCATAGCTGTCATCAACCTGCGCTACAGCTTCCTTGCCATCCATCGCAGTGGTGACCTCATGGCCAAACATTTCGAGGATTTTGGAAACGGTACTGCGTACCATCCCATCATCATCGGCAACCAATATTTTAGACAACCTCTCACCCAATGCGCTAACCTCTTATGTGCAAATAGTACCTCCTCTGAAGTCTACATTTTCCAATATCTTTTTGCAACTTGACATGCCTGCTCTATTGCATCATGGGTGAGGTGAGCATCACAAAACTTCCGGTATTCTTCATCACTGAGATAATACTCATCTTCTGCCAGCGCCTCTCCAAGCAGTTCCGAAAGCACCGCTATACCGCCATCACGTTGTCCCTTGAGATTGTAGCCACCCTCAAGCGTCATCAGATGACGACCTTCACAGACCTCTTCGGCCAATTGCTGCAGGGTGCGGGTCATATACGCAAACCCGGCCGGGCTTACCGCCATACTGCCCAGCGGGTCCCCCTGGTAAATATCAAACCCGGCGGAAACGAGAACAATCTCTGGTTTGTAGTCCCTGCCGACGGGAATAATAATATCGTTAAATATCGCGGCATAGTCCTGATCGCCGAACCCGCCCGGCAACGGTACATTGATGGTATACCCTTCCCCTTTTCCCGTGCCCACTTCTTCCAAGGACCCGGTACCGGGATAATAGGGGTACTGGTGGGTAGAACAGTAGAGGACCTCCTCGGAGTCATAAAAAGAGAACTGGGTACCGTTACCGTGGTGAAGATCCCAGTCGACAATCATCACTCGCTTCAAACCATGTTGTTTTACTGCATGGAGTGCGGCGACCGCAATATTGTTAAACAGACAGAACCCCATTGATCGGTCGCGCTCTGCATGGTGGCCCGGTGGCCTGACAAGCGCAAAACCGTTATCAATTTCACCACTCATCAGCAGATCCACCCCGGTGATTACCGCTCCTGCTGCGCTGCAGGCAGCCTCAAACGATTTGGCTGAGGTGGCAGTGTCCTGGTCAAGAAAATCAAAGTTCTTTCCTGCCGTTTCTTCAACCCGGCCCACCAGGGCACGGTCATGATTGCGACTTATCTCCTCAAGTTCAGCGGGACGAAAAGACGGAAAGACAAACTTTTCTGCAATCTCGGGTCGGTCAAGAACGTTATAAATGACTCTGAGGCGTTCTATCCGTTCCGGGTGGTTCTGGCCAGGGTCGTGTAAAAGGAAAAGATCACTTCTGAAAATTGCCGTTTTTCTCATAACCATTATCTCCGATACCTACCGTTAAAGGTTGAGATTGACACGGTCCCTGATGGATCTGACTGAGGCATTTTTTACTACCTGGAACTCACACTCGGGACCTTGGTGAAAACAATCGTTCATCGTGATTCATACTTACTCGAACTTCCTGTATCATAATAAAAAAAGCTGTTTTATCCAAAAGGATAAAACAGCTTTTCGATTCTGCTTCTTTTGCCAGAACTTTTTACATCGGTACAATCAGTTTATTGGTCTCTTCGTTCCACACCACGACCAGGTACCAGATAACCAGAAAAACGCCGATCAACAGTAAAGAACCACCATACCCCATAACATCAGGAAGAAATACTGCACTGCCGAACACTCCGTCGGCTTCGAAGTCATTGTCAACAAACCACTTGGTAATGATGGAGTTTGATACCGCAAAAAATGGCACAACCATCATCAGTTTCACCTGACCTTCACCGACTCGCCACAAGGTTCCGGAACCACACCCTCCTGCAAACATCGCACCAAGGCCGAAAATAAAACCACCGAGCACGCCACCCCAGCCAAAGGTTCCCCGCACATAATAGGCGGCGTTCAAGACCGCTTCTCCCTCAGCTCTCACCGGCACCGCGTATTTCAGTATTGCTGCGCCAATAGCAACAATCATAATAGAGAGCATAACTGAGCGGGCCATTGTAGTATCACCGGTCATGTGGGGCTCCCTGAAGCCCTGCACCATACACCATCTGCCACGCTGCATGGCATATCCGAGTGCTGCGGCAATTAATATAATGCCTCCCAGGGAAGCGATGTAATCACTATCTTCATTGCCGGCAAAGCCATACGCTTTAATTACCAGAAACAGGATTCCTGCAATGGCAAAAAGATAAATCAATACAGGGGGAAACTCGATCGTTTTCGATCCGCCATCACCCCATGAAATGTGCTCCATTTCCAGATAAAGAAGCTTCAAGCCAAGCACCACACCCAGGACCATACCTGCCATCATCGTAAAACCGTTTGCTCCCAGGTTGCCAAGTGCGTTATAGAATCCGCCCACATTACAACCACCAGCAAGTGCCGCGCCAATTCCCATCAAAATACCGGCAATTACCGCCTTGATCCATTCTCGGTATGGAGGCAGCCTGAGGGCAAATTCTCTGCCCAGACATGCTGATACGAACGCCCCAACCACGAAACCTATACCAATGACAGAACCAGAGCTTACCAGCATGGACCGTGGTGCCTCGTCATAATATCCGAAAATCCAGACATCGGTATTCAACAGGGTGGTTAGACCATACATGATCCAGTCACCCCAGTTTCTAATAGCTCCAACTGCACCCCACGGGCGCCACCAGGCCATGATCATCACGGAAAAGAAAGCAACAACGATACCTGTAACGGTAGCATTCCACTCCGTCTGGCACATGGTTTTGTACAAGCCTTTCAGCTTGCTTACAACAACACTCTGCTCACTCATACTTCCCTCCTGGATGTTTATTGATTAATGACAAACCAACACCATCTCATTACCTTCGCTGAACCATTTTGTCAATAGTGTTACAATGTGGTATATAGTCCTGTAATTGCGTCTTTTTTTTCAACTTAATTTTTGTTTTCTATCACCATTTATTATGCTACAAACTATGGCGAATGTGGTAAGGTATCATTCAGGAAAAGCTGTTTTTCTGCTCGTGATGGGGAACTGTTCCCAATTTCTCCCGTTTCAGAAGTATCATTTCAAACATTTCAGGAGGTTGATTATGAGTGATCACAAAACTGTCGATCCAGGAGTAACCGCAGACAGCGTACTTGATGCAAAGGGGCTCAGTTGCCCAATGCCACTACTGAGAACCAAGAAGGAAATTGGTAAACTTTCTGGCGGTCAAGTATTGCAGGTAGACGGTACGGACCCTGGTTCTAGAAACGATATTCCCGGTTGGTGTGAAAGGGCTGGCCATGAGTATCTTGGGGAAAAAGAGGAGTCTGGATATATCAGCTTTTTTATCAAGAAAGGATGATATGGCAGGTCCAAATTTGGACCACGTGAGCACCTGGTTTTTATTGAGCACTATTAAGACTCTATACTCAGGAGGCGACTGATGGCTAAAAGTCTTGGAATATTTGTTACAAATCCTGATAATTTTCAGCATGTCATGGGTGTAACAAAGGCCGCAAAAGCAAAAGGCTCCACGGTAAAAGTATTTTTTACTTGGACAGCAACCCACAACGCAAAAAAAGAAAGCGATTTTCCCGCCCTCTGCAATCTCGCCGATGATGTTTCCATCTGCGTAGACAGCTACAAAAAAATGGGATATGACATTTCTGATGTCCCGGAAGGTCTGGATGAGAAAAAGATGGCTACCCAGGCGCAACACGGTATCATCATCGAAGATTTTGATTGCTATATCAGTTTCTAGGAGGGACTTCCATGGAATACAAAAAAGTGTGCTTCATGTATCGAAGCAATGATTATGCCGTAGATGGCATCAGGTCTGCACTTGGTCTTGCTGTTGAAAATATGTATGCCTATGGGGTTGTAATGGATCAGGAGATGGATAAACTTGACGAACACAACCTTGAAAGCATTGAAATGTTGCGAGACATGGAAGGTGAGATTTACTCAACCATTCCTGCAAATGTCGAAAAAAATAGTTTCGAATCAATGACCATTGAAGAACTGGGGGAGAAATTACGCGATATGAGCATAGTTGTCCCCTATGGACTTAAATAACTTGGGAGTCGCTATGAAAGTTCTCAACGTATATCGTTCCGAACCTGATGAAACCGTAAAAAAATTGGTTGAAATCGTTACCAGAGACAGGGAATCAGACAGTTTCGATCTCGCCGTCGATTCACCTGATTATGACGCACTTGTCGATAAAATTTTTGACGCTGACCAGACCATCTGTTGGTGGTAGCCGTACCCTCTTTACCGGGGTAGTGCTGTGCGGCACTCAGGCTACCCCGGTTCTTTTTCTTATTTCCCTAAAAACAGCTCCATAATACGGTTGTGAACCCTGGGCCTGAGCTTTTTTATCCCAAGTTGATTTTCTCCCATGATGACCCGGTTGGTTAAGAGGCTGACTGCTACCTTTTGGTCAGGATCAATCCAAAACGAGGTTCCGGTAAATCCAAGGTGACCAATACTCCTGCTTGAGAAATGTCTACCACTGCTTGAGCCATATCCAGATGGCAGGTTAAATCCTGCGGTCCATTCTGAATTACCGATACGTGTCGTACATTGGTCAAAGAGCGTTGAACTAATACTCAGTTCTGATGGTTTATTTTCCATCAATCTCAACAATTCTTCACATATTCGATTAACAGCTGAAATCGTACCGAACAGACCGGCGTGACCGGCAACTCCACCAAGTGAACGACAGTTATCATCATGCACCGTGCCGTGTAATAAATCATTGCTCCACGGACAGTATCCTGTGGCAGCAAACGGCTTCACATTTTTAGGACACCTTGAGACTGGATAAAAAAGCGTATCCTGCAAACCGAGTGGTTTTGCTATCTGCGTGTTAAAAAATGAATCGAGACGTTGTCCGCTCAGCTTTTCAATCATAAACCCCAGGAGCATATACCCCAGATCGCTATAGACATGTTTCTCTGCTGCTGAGTCAACCCTTTCAGAAAGCAGATTTTCCAGCAGCCATGCTGCTGCCTGGTGTGATTCCATGGTGCACATCTTTTGCCAGTAATCACGATGTGCTACCAAGCCTGCGTTATGACAAAGCAAATCCTTTATGTTCACGTTCCTCAAGGTATCTGCTACTGTTTCGTCGATAAAGACAGAACCAACAGTGGTTTTAAAGTCTAACAAACCGTTTTTAATAAGTTTCAAAATAGAGAGCGTGATGACGATCGGCTTGGTTAAAGAGGCCAGGTCATACAGACAATCAAAGGTAACTTTTTCGCCGGGATATCTGCCCGTTTCACCAATAAATCTGATAAGACTCCTTAATTCTTTTCCAGCAGGATATATGACACCCACCGAGCAGGCTGAAAAAACCTTATTATTATAAGCGCTTAAAAGACTCTCATCTAATATTTTAGAAAGTGATGAAACAATGTTTGAGATCGTCATTGCCAACTCATTATTTTATTGAATTTTTTAGTGGTTTCAACTAGATTATGATCACATAAAAAAGATAAATATGTTGTTGTTATTCCGTAAAAAAAACAATCGTTGATTCCTCGTTTTTCAACATGTTTTCAACAATCGTTCAACAGTCGATTGTCCATAACTTCTGAATAGCGTGTTAATATCGTTGTTGATAACCTTCAATCCACAACGTAACGCTCTTTACAACAATCGTATTGTTTAAATTTTAATAAGTTAATTTAAAAGGTTATATTTTTAATCAACAGATTAACAACGATAATAATAACAATAAAAAAAAGATTTTTATAAAGATATATACAGGAGCATAAATATGACCTTAAAGTGCACCATTCTAAAAAATGATTTCATCGAGGGTCTGAACAGTCTGCAGAATATAACCAACAAACGTGGAACTCTCGCAATCCTCTCAAATGTGCATATAAAAACTACCAGTAATGGACTGGTGCTGACCGGAACCGATTTAGAAGTTGGACTGCGCCTTTTTGTACCAGCTGATATTTCAAATGAAGGTAGCTTAACCCTTCCTTCCAAGAAAATATTTGAAATCGTCAGAGAGTCAGGATCTGATGAAATTATTATTGAAGAGATCGAAAACAGCTGGGTAACCATTAAAACCGGAGCATCCACCTATAACCTGGCGGGAATGGGCAGTGAAGAATTTCCTGCCTTTCCAGAATTTGATGAAGAGCTTTTCACTTCTTTTGAGGCTCATACGTTTTTGGATCTCATCGATAAGGTTATTTTCTCAATTGCCAACGAACAGGAAAATATTTATTCGCTTACCTCGGTTTTAGTTGAAAAGGAAAAAAAGGAAGGGAACTCCTTTTTGAAAATGGTGTCTTCTGATGGTCACCGATTGTCAATCATGGAAAAAGATGTTGCGATTGATATAGATAATTTCAACCTGAATGACATTACTCTTATTCCGAAAAAGGGCATCCAGGAACTCAAGAAGTTTTGTGAAAACAGAGACACGGTTGATATATCATTTGAACATAAGCAGGTGGTTATCCGAGATGGTGATGCCGTAATGGTTATTCGCTTGAAACAGGGTGAATTTCCCCAATATAGAGCTATTGTTGATGCTGTTTCACTTGATAACTGTATTAAAATTAATAGAATCCCGTTCCTTGAATCATTGAAAAGAATCAATCTTTTTACCGAAGATATTTTCCATACGATCCAACTTCAGATAGATGGAGATACAATGGTTCTCACTTCGCAAAATGCGGATCTTGGAAATGCCAAGGATGAACAAAAAGTAGAGTATAGCGGGGAACCACTGACACTTGGTTTTAATTGCAGATACTTTATTGAAACGCTTCAGGTTATGGAGTGTGAAACCGTAGAAGCATATATTAACTCAAATAATAGCCCTTGTTTGATGAAATCGGAAGACGATAAGGGGTTCGTAAGTATCATCATGCCAATGCAACTGTAGGGCTAAAATAACTAATTTTAAGGGAACGCGTGTGACTGAAGAATTACATAATTATGATGCGGGGCAGATCAAGGTACTGGATGGTCTTGAAGCGGTTAGAAAAAGACCAGCTATGTATATCGGCAATACCGCTACTGAGGGACTTCATCATCTGATTTGGGAAGTTGTTGATAATAGTATAGATGAAGCTTTAGCAGGGTATTGCAAAAGAATCAGGGTTACGATTCATGAAGATAACGCAATAACCGTTGAAGATGATGGACGTGGTATTCCAGTTGATATTCATCCAACGGAAAACATATCCGCACTGGAATTGGTAATGACTACCTTGCATGCCGGTGGCAAGTTTGATCACTCAACTTATAAAGTTTCCGGTGGTCTGCACGGGGTTGGTGTTTCAGTGGTCAATGCACTTTCAACCGAGGCATCTGCTGAAATCAGAAGGGACGGCAAAAAATATCGTCAGCTTTACCGGTATGGAGAAAAGGTTGGTGATCTTGAAGAGATTGGCACTAGTGAGAAATCGGGCACCACGATATCATTTAAGGCTGATCCGGAAATATTTAATGAAACAACGGTTTATGATTATGAAATCGTCAAGAATAGACTAAGAGAACTCGCATTTTTAAATAAAGATGTTCGTATTTATTTAAAAGATGAGCGAAGTGGAGAAACTGATAAATTTCATGCCTCAGGCGGAATTGTTTCCTATGTTGAATATTTGAATAGAAACCGCACCCCTGTCTTTTCAGATCCGATCCTGATCAGTTCCGAAAAAGAGATGGTCGAGGTAGATATTTCTTTTCAGTATTTCGATGGCTATTCGGAACGGCTATTTTCTTTTGTCAATAATATTAACACGAAAGAAGGTGGAACTCATGTTGCTGGATTTCGAGCGGCATTAACCAAATGCATTAACAGATATGCCAGTGATGATATTATTCCCAAAAACCTCAGAGAGAAGATGGGAGGAGATGACGTAAGAGAAGGATTGACCTGCGTTATTTCCGTGCATGTACCAAACCCCCAATTTGAAGGACAGACCAAAACAAAGCTGGGAAACTCGGAAGTAAAATCAATTGTAGAATCAGTCTGCAATGAAAAACTGACGTTATTTCTCGAGCAAAATCCTCAGGTTGCTCGTCGAATTCTCACCAAAGTTGTTGAAGCAGCACGAGCACGAGAAGCAGCGAAAAAAGCACGCGATCTTTCCCGGAAGAAAGGATCCACCAGTTTATTAATGGCAGGTAAACTGGCGGAGTGTCAGGAAAAAGATCCGGCAAAACGTGAGATTTTTATTGTTGAGGGTGACTCAGCAGGTGGATCAGCGAAACAAGGGAGAGATCGATCTATTCAGGCTATTTTGCCTTTACGGGGTAAAATCATGAATGTTGAGAAAGCTCGCTTTGATAAAATACTGAACTCAGAGGAGATTAAGCAGCTTATAGCAGCTCTGGGATGTGGCATTGGCAAAGATGAGTTTGATATTGAAAAACTTCGATATCACAAGATAATTATCATGACTGATGCCGATGTTGATGGGGCACATATTCGAACGTTGCTTCTGACCTTTTTGTACCGGCAGATGCTGCCACTTATTATGGGTGGCTATGTCTATATTGGACAACCACCCTTATATCGTCTGGGAAAAGGAAAAAAAGAGGAATATTTCCTCGATGATATGGAGTTAAATAATCACCTCTTTACCCAGGCGAGCGACAAACTTACTATAGGCGTGGATGACACGGAACTTTCCGGTGACGCGCTGGTTGAGGTTCTCCAGAATTTGTCGGTGTATCAGCGCATTGTCATGTTTATGAACCGGATGAATATCTGGGAAAAACTACTCTATACCCTGCTCAATAAGGGAGTTCGAAAAGCAGATCAATTTGCCGATAAAGAACTGGTTCAAAGTATTGTAGAGGACCTTTCAGGTAATGGTGAGATGAAAGTAGGAGCGATACGACCATGTCGATGGCGAGCAGATTGTTATGAAGTAGATGTTGCAATCAAAGGGCAGGCACAGATTATGACTACGCTTGGACCGCAAATTCCACTGATTCAGGAATATCGCTCAGCATTGCAGTTATTTCCCAAAATTAAACACCTGCTGGATAAAACATTCATTCTTCGAAGAACGCAAAAAGATGAGGCGGTGCAGGAAATTGAAGTAGGCCGGTGGGATCAGATGGTGGAACAGGTCAGAAACGAATCGTTTAAAGGAAGTCATCTGCAGCGATACAAGGGATTAGGCGAAATGAACCCTGAACAATTATGGGAAACCACCATGAATCCTGAGAAAAGAATGTTGCTGCAGGTGCAGGTACAGGATGCAGAAGCGGCCGATGAGATGTTCACAACACTAATGGGTGATAAAGTTGAACCACGTCGGGAGTTTATTCAGAATCATGCGTTGGAAGTTACCGACCTCGATATATAACAACTATAAAAACTTAAGAAACGTACATGGCTATTGATAAAGAAACAGGTACCCATTCAAACGAATTTCCAAAAATTTCGATTGAAAAAGAGCTAAAGAAATCCTACCTGGATTACGCAATGAGTGTCATTGCAGGTAGAGCACTTCCAGATGTCAGGGATGGTTTAAAACCCGTTCATAGAAGAGTACTCTACGCCATGCGTGAACTCGGAGTTTTTTATAACCGACCTTTTGTCAAATCAGCCCGCATTGTCGGTGATGTTATTGGTAAGTTTCACCCGCATGGTGATACCGCAGCCTATGATACCCTGGTCCGGATGGCCCAGGACTTTTCCATGCGTTATCCTCTGGTTAATGGACAGGGAAACTTTGGTTCACAGGACGGAGATTCTCCTGCAGCGATGCGTTATACCGAAGCACGTATGACCCGGATCGATCGTGAAATTGTTGCTGATCTTGACAAGGAAACCGTTGATTTTGTACCAAACTACGATAACTCATTAACAGAGCCATCGGTACTTCCCAGTAAAATACCGAATTTACTGGTAAACGGATCATCTGGTATTGCTGTAGGTATGGCGACCAACATACCGCCCCATAATCTTTCAGAGGTTGTTGATGGGCTAATCGCCCTGGTTGAAGATCCCAATATTGCCGTACATCAGCTCTTCTCAATTATTTCAGGTCCGGATTTTCCAACCGGTGGGATTATCTGCGGCCGGTCAGGTATTCGTGAGGCTTATGAAACGGGGCGTGGCATTATTGTTATGCGGGCACGCACCGAGGTTGAAAAGTCAAAAGATGGTAAACGAGAATCAATCATCGTAACTGAAATACCCTATCAACAAAACAAAGCAGTTCTGGTAGAGAAAATCGCGCAGCTAATCAAAGATAAGAGGTTAACAGCGATTTCAGAGGTCCGTGATGAGTCTGACCGTCAAGGATTACGAATCGTCATGGATTTGAAAAAAGACGAAATTGCTGATGTTGTGATTAACCAGTTATTTAAAATGACCCCAATGCAGCGGTCATTTGGCATCATTTTTCTTGCTATTGTCAATAACAAACCGGAAATTTTAAATCTCAAACAGATCCTGGATCATTTTATCCAGCATCGTCGAGTTGTTGTATACCGTAGAACCTCATATGAATTGACCAAGGCAGAAGAGCGGGCCCATATTCTTGAGGGACTGAATATCGCGATTAATAATCTCGATGATGTGGTTGAACTCATAAAAGCTTCCAAAAACCCGGCAGAGGCAAAATCAGAGCTGATAAAACGTTATGATTTGAGCGATATCCAGGCCCAGACAATCCTAGACATGAGACTTCAGCGACTGACTGGTCTTGAACGTGATAAAATTGCTCAGGATTATCAGGATATCATCGCAGAAATAGCACGGTTGAAGGGAATTCTCGCCGACGATACACTTGTGATGGATATCATCAAAAATGAGTTTCTGGAAATAAAAGAGACTTATGGAGATGAGAGAAAAACAGAGATCATTGACGCTGTTGATGAAATCCTGCCTGAAGACCTGATTGCACCTGAAGAAATGGCCGTAACGGTAACCCACTCCGGTTACATAAAACGAAATCCGGTGAGCCTGTATCGTTCACAGCATCGTGGCGGAAAGGGAGTGAAAGGTGTCGCCAATGTCGAGGAAGATTACGTTTCAGCGCTTTATGTTGCCTCTACCCTTGATACCTTCCTATTTTTTACCAACTATGGCAAGGTCTTCTGGCGCAAAGTATACCAGCTTCCTCTGGTCGGTCGGACTGCACGAGGGAAGGCTATTGTTAACTTATTGGAGCTCGACGAAGGGGAAAAAGTTGCCGCTATTTTGCCGATATCTTCTTTTGAAGATGACCAGGGATCGAAAACCATCATGATGGTTACCCGTTCTGGCAGAGTGAAGAAAACAAGCTTGTCAGAATTTCATAGACCGCTGAGAAAAGGCAAACGAGCACTGACAATCAATGAAGGCGATGAAATAATTTCTGCAAACATATTAAGCGGAGATGATTCAATCTTCATGATTTCCCGGAAGGGAATCTCAATTCGTTTTCATGAAGATGATGTGAGAGCAATGGGCAGAACAGCCGCTGGAGTTAAAGGCATAAAACTGCAGAAAGACGATTATATCGTTGGTGCAGGAGTTATAAGGAAAGACTCTGAAGATACCATTTTGACCGTTACCGAAAATGGTTATGGCAAACGGTCTCCTGCAGCTGATTACCGAGTGCAGAAAAGGGCAGGCAAGGGGATTTACGCAATTAAGGCAAGCGATAGAAATGGACCCGTGGTTGGTTCAATGATCGTTGAGGAAGATCAGGAGGTCATTCTTATCGCCGACACCGGAAAAATGATTCGGATGAACCTGGAAGCGATTAGAGTAATAGGGAGAACAACCCAAGGGGTTCGGCTAATAAATCTAGAGACTAATGAGAAAGTCGTGGCGATGGACATATTAGCCGCTGATGAAACAGACGAAACAGATCAGATAGATGTCTAAATCAAAACAGATTGCAGTGGTTGGCGCCGGTAGCTGGGGAACCGCACTGGCGCTCGCCCTCTCGCGGAAGGGTCACCAGGTGAGCTTATGGGACTATGATTCTGACCATATCCAGACACTTGCCGGTGCCCGTGTAAATAACAGGTATCTGCCCGATCATCCTTTCCCGGATACGTTGGTACCTGAAAAAAGTCTGAAGGTTTGTGTTCAAAACAAGCAAATCATTTTAATGGTGGTACCAACCCATGGCTTTCGTTCTGTTTTTGAACAGATTGCTAACGTTTTAGAAACTAGGGTCGCAATTGTTTCTGCCTCTAAAGGAGTAGAAAACGAAACACTGCTTACCATGTCTCAAATCATGACTGAGATCGTAACCTCGTACGGTAAACAAGAAACGGTTGAACTTGCCGTACTTTCAGGACCATCATTTGCCAAAGAGGTGGCTAACCAGACCCCAACAGCGGTAACTATAGGTTGTAAGGACTCCGAAACCGCATGTGATCTACAGGAAACCTTCAACACTCAGAGCCTCAGGGTATATTCGAGCAGCGATTTGATCGGGCTTGAAATTAGTGCTGCCTTGAAGAATATCGTTGCGATAGCAGCGGGAATTTGTGATGGCCTTAGATATGGCACAAACACCCGGGCTGCTCTTATAACCAGAGGACTTGCCGAAATTGCGAGGTTTGGTATCCACTTTGGAGCCGAAACTGAAACCTTTTATGGTTTGAGCGGTATGGGTGATCTGGTACTTACCTGTACTGGAGATCTAAGTAGAAACCGTACGGTTGGGTTAAAACTCGGCCAGGGTAAAGGCCTCGAACAGATACTCGAAGAAATGTCGATGGTCGCAGAGGGTGTCAAGACAACAAAATCGGTCTATGATCTCTCCCAAAAACTATCTATTGAAATGCCCATCACCGAGCAGGTTTACGAGATTCTCTACAAGGGAAAGAACTGCAGTCTGGCAGTGAAGGATCTGCTGAGTCGTGAATTAAAACCTGAATAGCCTCGTCTCAACATCCCCGTCACCACCAAACTTACTTAAAATCCCCTATTTATTACTGGGACCAGTCATTGTGTTCAAACTCGCTGTGATCTGGCTGTTCTGGAAGCTCCTCCATCATTCGAGTCTTAACCCACTGCATAATTTTTGGTATTTCGCTTTGAATTTCCTTCATGACTTTACCGCGATGGCTCACCGAGTTTTTTTCCGTAAGCGATAATTCTGCAAATGTTTTATCAAGTGACGGGTAATAGAAAACTGGATCATAACCAAACCCAGAATCACCTCTCTTCTCTTCTGTAATCAGACCGTCGCAGGTTGCTTCATAGGTCAATGCTGGGCCCGATGGGGTGGCAATTGAAACAACACAGGTAAAGTGGGCACCACGATTGGTTTTGCCGGTCATTTCAGAGATCAGTTTCTGGCAATTCTCCACATCAGTTGCATGTTTACCAGCGTATCGAGCAGAATAAACACCGGGCGCACCGTCAAGTGCATCAACACTGAGACCAGAGTCATCCGCAATACATGGAATCCCTAATACCTTTGCATAGTGGTGGGCCTTTTTATAGGCATTATCATCAAAGGTTTTGCCATCCTCCACCGCTTCAGGCAGTGGTCCAAAGTCGGAGAGGCTTTTAATTTCGACAGGGAAATCAGTAAAAATAGTTTTAAATTCCTTGATCTTGTTTTTGTTGGTAGTTGCCAATACGAGTAAATCAAACATGGTTATCTCTCTTTTTCTTCAATCGTTTCTTAAGACGGTTATCGTATCGCTCCTGTTCACTGAAAATACATCCACAATACTTTTGCTGATACAGGTTTAACTCAGTCGCCTCCTTGCCCGCCTGTTCCCATCCATCCCTGAAGTCCTGATAGTAAAATGATACGCCTTCACGCTTAGCATAATGATGGCCTGTGGATTGTATTAGATCATGGTTTTGGTGAATAGAAAACATCAGCGTTGTAGTGAAGTGTGTAAAGTTGTTATCACGTGCAAGCTGTGCTGTTCTTTTTAATCTTGTTTCATAACAAACACGGCAACGCTGAGATTCTCTAAATGCGACAGATCTAAGATACTGTCCGATACCATAATCTCGATCAATAATCACTTTGAAGTTGCGTTGCTCCGCCAAATCAATGAATGAGTTCAAACGTGACCTGAACTCCCGATAGGGGTGTATGTTCGGGTTGTAAAAGTAACAGGTAAAACCAACATTCTGCTCCTGTAAAATCTGGGTTGGGTAGAGTAGACAGGGAGCACAACACGTATGAATAAGAACATTCATTGAAATCAGAAAAACTCAGATTTTATACTGCTTGGGATTGATTCCGTATTGGTGTATTTTGTAGTTAATAATTCTCAAACTGGTGTCAAGAAAGTTCGCTGTTTTGGTCTGGTTGCCGTTATTTTTCTTGAGACCGTCAATTATAAGTTCTTTTTCAAAGTTTTCCACAGCAGTGGTAAGTGATAATGGTTTTCCACCGGAAACGGTTTCTGATACCTGAAGCGTTGGTGGGAGGTGAGTTCCCTTAATTGAATCACCATCACATATCAAAACAGCCCGCTCAATACAATTCTGCAGTTCTCTGACATTACCTGGCCAGTGGTACTGGATGAGCAGATCGATGGCTGAGGTTGATATTCTGGTAATTGTTTTGCCATTTTCCTTTGAAAACTTGTCGAGAAAAAACTCTGCAATCAAAAGGATATCGGTTCTTCTTTCCCTCAACGGTGGCATGTAGATAGGAAATACATTTAATCGGTAATAAAGATCCTCTCTGAAGGAGCCTGATGATACAGACTTCTCAAGATCACGATTAGTCGCTGCCACCAGTCGAACATCACATGATATTTGTTGGGCAGAACCGAGTCGCTGAAAACTCCGTTCCTGCACTACGTTTAAAAGTTTAACTTGAACAGAATGCGAGATCTCTCCAATTTCATCGAGGAAAAGAGTACCGCCCTCCGCCACCTCAAACCTGCCTATTTTCCGTTCGTTCGCACCGGTAAAGGCCCCCTTTTCATGACCAAAAAGCTCACTTTCAAGTAAAGTTTCAGGCAGCGCAGAACAGTTGACAACCACAAAAGGATTTTCCTTTCGTTTGCTGTTATAGTGGAGCGCTTTTGCTACCAGGGTTTTACCAGTACCGGACTCTCCACGGAGTAAAACGGTGGCATTTGAATCGACAACCCGGTGAACCATTTCATAAACATCTTGCATGCGACTGGAATTACCGATGATATCGTTAATTCTATTTTTTTCAGAAAGTTCACGCTTCAGTTTAAGGTTTTCAGTTTTTAGATTGTCTTTCTCACGGTTGACAATTTGGATTCTCCGAACAGTCTGCGCGATAATGGATGAGAGTACCGTTAAAAACTGTAAATCCTTGTTGGCCTGGTGGCCAAAACCATCCTGGTATACCCGATCGACACTCAACGCCCCAATGATAGACTTTCCATCCTTGATAGGAACACAGAGAAAACTGCGATTTTGATCATTGATATCCCCTCTTGATCGTGTCCGGTTAAGAAAAAGCGGTTCTTCAGCAATATGCGGTACGATAATCGGTTCGCCGGAAGCGACCACCCGTCCAGTTATACCTTCACCAATTTTATATTTTCCTCGTTTTCTTCCTTCAGCGGTAATGCCATGAGCAACTTCGATCTCCAGCTTTCCTGTAATTGGGTTGACAATGGTTACGGTACCATTTTCCATCACTTTCATTTCCGAGAGTAATGACATTGACTTCTCAAGACATTCGCTTAGCACGAAGGATGATGCAAGCTCCTTTGTTATTTCATAGAGACAGGTGAGGTCTTCAAGGTGTGCATCGATGTTGTTAACAGTCATAATTATGTTCCATATGTTCTGGTTTTTTAAAGTGCACACTGTACCATAAATGTATTGTTTTATCCAGGTAACCTTACAAAAATGTTATTTACACCGCTCTTTTTCTTTGGTAATGCGATGTTGTTGACAGATTTGCTGTTTGATGGTACAAGGAAAATCCTTCGGAGGGATGGCCGAGTGGTTTAAGGCGGCGGTCTTGAAAACCGTTG
>QZLB01000040.1 GCA_004796425.1 Desulfobulbaceae bacterium
CGAGCAGGCCACCGCTGGTTTGGGGGTCAAAGAGCAGTTGCATGGTATGTGGATCGATATCATGTTCATACGCAAGGTATTCGGTTACCAGGTCCTCATTAAATTTGTTGACCCCGGTTGACATGCCTTTCTGGTACATCTCCAGCGCCTCATCCATGATCGGCAGCGCCTCAAGCTCAAGCACAATTTCCGCACCGGATGCTTTGGCCATTTCCAGACAATGTCCGGCAAGACCAAAACCGGTTATGTCAGTCACGGCATGCACGTCAAAGCGATGTAAAACCTCTGCACTGTCTTTGTTCAACCGAGTTAAAATCTCAATACAATTCTGCATTGCCCCGGCCGACACCCAATTTTTGATATTCGCATTGAACAACACCCCGCTACCCAGCGGCTTGGTCAGGATCAACACATCACCCGTTTTTGCCCCGCCGTTTTTCCAGAACTTATCCGGATGAACCTTGCCGATAACAGAAAGACCGAACTTTGGTTCACTGTCCTCAACAGAATGACCACCGGCGAGCACTGCCCCCGCCTCGGTAATCTTGGATAATGCGCCGGCGATTATTTGATTGAGATCCTCAGGGGGGAGTTTTTTTGAGGGAAAACAGACCAGATTCAAACAAACGATTGGGTCACCACCCATTGCATATACATCGCTGATCGCATTGGCCGCCGCGATCTGACCATAGGTATACGGGTCATTGACGGGTGGGGTGATGAAATCGGCAGTGGTTACAATCGCCAGATCATCAGTTAATCGATACACACCAGCATCATCGCTGGTATTATACCCTACCAGCAGATTGGGATCTGCAGTCTGAGGTAGTTGCGCAAGCATGGCACCGAGCCCGACCGGGTCGATTTTTGCTGCTCAGCCACAGGTTTTTGACAGGTTCTGCAGGGTAGGTTTTTGAAATAAAGTCAATAGTGACATGGTGATTTTACCTTTTAGAGTGAACTGACTGCAAAAGAGTTGATATCTTGTATATTATACAATCAATGCATCGCTACAAATATTGTTTTCCGATCATTCTGTATCCTACTGATCGGGACCGCCTATCCTAGTTCAAACCAACGGGGTATGCAAACAAAAGGAGATTCCCATGGCTCTATTACGAACGGTCACATTCATCAACCAATCCCAACCTGTCATGGAAGGAGCAGGTGTCCGACTGAGAAGAGCATTCGGTTTCAGCAAGGAGAGGTTATTTGATCCGTTTCTATTACTGGACGACTTCAGATCCGATAATCCGGCCGATTATCTCAGTGGTTTCCCAAATCATCCGCACCGGGGTATTGAGACCATCACCTACCTGCTTGCAGGAGATGTGGAACATGGTGACAGTCTCGGTAACAGCGGCACCATTTCTTCCGGTGATGTCCAGTGGATGACCGCAGGCAGTGGGATCATTCATCAGGAGATGCCAAAAGGTGATGCTCAGGGAGCGATGCTCGGTTTTCAGTTATGGGCTAATCTACCCGCAAAAAATAAAATGATGGCCCCGCGCTATCGTGACATCAGTGCCGACATGATTCCTTCCGTAACGACTCAAAACGGTAGTATAATAAAGGTTATCGCCGGTCAATTTGAAGGTACCCGCGGCCCGGTGGACGATATTGCAATCGACCCTTCATATTTTGACTGCACCGTACCAGCCAAAACCCTCTTTAGCGCACCTGCGCCACCTTCACACACCCTGATTCTGTATATCATCGAAGGAAGCGGATACATTGACCAGCAGCTGGTACAAAATCATGATCTAATTCTGTGCGGTGATGGTGACACCCTTCAGATAGAAGCTGATGATACCCCCTTACGGTTCCTTTTTATCTCCGGCAAACCGCTCAAAGAACCCATTGCCTGGCGAGGACCGATTGTGATGAACAGTCAGGAAGAGCTTGATCATGCATTTGCAGAATATCACAACGGCACGTTTATCAAACATCGTTCATAGGGTCTTGGAAGAATAACTGCAATTCGGGGAAACTGGCGACTGGGTTAAGGAGCAGTTATGGCTTTTTTTTGGACCGGACTTTGATCTCAATTGCCCCTTGAAGTTCTGGGTACTTGCCGATTTTATCCTGATAAAACTTCTGAATTGCTGAAAAATCGTGCTCAATATCTCCAGTGGGAAGCAATACTTCACCGACTCCGATCAATTTACGCTGATAATCCACAAAACCCATTACTATCGGAACCTCCGCCCGCTCTGCCAGGGCATAGAATCCGGTTTTCCAATATCTGGTTTTACTCCTGGTACCTTCGGGTGCTATTGCCAGCACCAGAGACTCCCGCTCCAGATAGAGGTCGATCATGTTCTTTAGAAAGGCTGCCCCGCTGCTCCGGTCTACAGGAATACCGCCAATAGAGCGAAAAATCGTTCCCAGCGGAGGCCAGAACAAGGTATGTTTGGCCACCCAATTAAATTTTATGCCTATACTGGCAAGACCGAGCAAGGCCATGGGAAAATCCCAATTAGAGGTGTGGGGGGCACCGATCAACACATATTTCCGGTAGCCAGGATCAGTGAATTGAACCCGCCAGCCACACAATTTCAGGATCAGGGACGCACTTTTTTTCAGCATTAATAACGCTCCGTATTATCTGGATTTTCAAACACCCTACATACCACACCTGTACTAAACAGATAAGCATTTTCTCTGCGCCCTCCTTTTGAAATCAGCCCCAGCTGCCGATAAGAATAATCAGGCCCAATTATTAATCAGACGCAGGAGGTATGCGATGATCATCAATTCTTCGCAACTGAGCATGGAGGCGTCATCGGGGCACAAGGATGTGAGTAAGACCGCAGATGGACGAATCTTAACCCGAAATCACGCCGGGAGAACCGACCCCCACTTTACATTCAAACCACCCGATTTCACCAAACTTATTACCGGAAAGAATCAGTTTCATACCAAAGAATCGACCAATCGTGTAGAACGTTCGACCGATTCCCCAAAAACAGTAGAAAACAGGAGTGACTCTGAGAAGATCATTGCTGAATCACTCAAAGCATTGACCGGAACAGACCCTAAAATATCATTCCCCCAGCTTCACCACCCCCCGGAAAACCAAGCCACGCAGCCCTCTGGACCGAAAAATGTCAGACGTTTCTATCATATCGGGGGGCAGCAGGTCAGTTTGAGTTTCTCTTCGCATAAGGTTCATTGGGAGTACGAATATCTCAAATTCAACTCAAGCGGTTCCATTTCCACCGGGGATGGGAGAAATATCTCATTCTCCCTGGATCTCTCGGTGCATCGGACCACCATGGTCAAACAATCTATTATCGGCAGAGCCGCTTCGGGTCTCTATATCGATCCGCTGGTCCTTAACTTTGGTTCAGGAATCCAAAGTCTCTCCGATCAGTTTTTCACCTTTGATCTGGATGGTGACGGCACCCCTGATAAAATACCGGGACTCCGGGAAAACAGTGGTTTCCTGGCCCTTGATCTCAATCAGGATAACAAGATTACCAATGGTCTCGAACTATTTGGCCCGGCCAGTGGTTCAGGGTTTGCTGATCTGGCTCAATATGATCTTGATCAGAATCGGTGGATTGATGAGAATGATCCGATCTTCTCAAAACTGCTGATCTGGATGGGAGCATCATCGGAAACTCAACGGTTGGTAACACTGAAAGAAGCGGGTGTGGGTGCAATTTCACTCTCCCACGCAGGTTCTCAATTTCAACTGCAGTCAAAAACCTCTCAGAACGTCGGCCAGGTGGCTGCCTCCGGCATCTTCCTGACCGAAAACGGTTCAGTCCATTCCCTTCAAGACCTGAAACTTGCCCTGGGTGATACAGAACAGGGCAACGCAGCAGTTTCAAACACTCATTTAGAGCAGTTAAAAAGTGTGGTCGCAGACCATCGGCAATCGCTGGACAAGCTGGTTAACGCAGGAAACTCTTTTGAGGCTGAAAAAGACCAGAAGTCCGGACCATGGAATTTCTGGACCTGGCTCCGGGATGACACGCGAGACCAGCCGGTCTGATACACCCTGTAAAACAACGCCACAGTCACTCCTCGGATCAGGTTTTCCGCCCCCGTAACCCCCGGAGGAAAACCTGATCTGACTGGTCAGCCATCGTCTGGCGCGTGCTGGTCTCCCCGTAAATCGACCTTTTTGCGCTAAAGGATCTTCATTTTTCTCCCGATAAATCAGAAGGGTATGATATCCTATATGGATACAACTATTCTTTTATCGATGGGAGCGGGGCAAATAATCGGATGAGATTTTGTTCAGGTTGTGGATCAGCACTTGAGTTTTTTGAATTTCTCGATGGTGAGTTGTGTGCCGAATGTCTCAAAAAAGATGCAACTCCGGCCGCCCCAAAACCAGCTGATAATGGGGGGGATGCGACCCCTGACCTGGATATGCTCGCAGGGGCAACACTGTGTTTGGAGAATGACAAAATCGTTCTGAAATCACCCGA
>QZLB01000222.1 GCA_004796425.1 Desulfobulbaceae bacterium
GATCTTGCTACAATAAAATGGAGTTACTGTTAAGCTGATTCTTGGGCCAAATTGAGCCTCTGAATCCAAGATAAATATTGGCAATATCAAAGCGCTCACAAATGGGGCTGGTGAAGATGTTTCCTGTGTATCTTAAAGTCCCTATTTCAGATACTGTCAGATTGGGTTGAAGCTCTTTCTCATAAAGTGTCAGGTCCGGTAACAAGTTGTACCGTTAGATCGAAAGCTCAGATGGTCGAATAAAATTATCGCGGTGTTAACTTTTTTATTTATTTCTCACTTTTTCTTGCACCAGTGCGTACTCCTTTTTTGCCTGACTGCTTCAGCCAATTCAATATTTTCTCGGCATCTTTTTGTTTCTCGTGGCCGGGATATGATTCCCGGAAACCTTTGAGCAAGTTGAACGCACGCCGTTTGTCGCCAAGCTTGGTAATGGAAATACCGGCGATTTTCAGGTGCACTTCCGGTGCACGGGGATCAACCGGTGCCTGTGTAACGAAATTCTCGCCGCAGCGAACAGCGGCCATAAACTCCTTTTTGGCAAGATACCATTGGTAGAGTCGAAGTGCAGGTTCCGGTTTGATGCTGAATTTAGGGAAGAGATTAATGCATTTCTGATAGAGATTTGCTGCTTCTAAAACTCGTCCTTTGGCAACAAATAACTCGATCAGCAGTGGGCCACTGTATTCGAGCCGTTCGTTTTCATCAAGCTGATTGAGCAGCTTCAAATAGAGCACGCCAAGATCTGGATTGGTAATTTCCCCCTTGCTCTGTGTTCTGATCAACTCGAGTGCCCTGGCGTGTTTTCCATCACGTACCAGCAGATTCGCATCGTTGAGCAGGGGATCTGTCTGTTCCTTTTTTTCGAGTAATTCACGGTTATTGAGCCGGCTATACGCGGTAAATTCGATTTCTAGTCCAAGCTTTTCATGATATTGCAGGGCGATATAACCGAGGAAAAAATAGAAAATAATGAAAAAATAGGCGAGCCCTGCGTAGTAGAAAAGGCGGCCGATAAACATGTGGTCCAGCTGGATGAAACTGAAAAGATAGAGCAGAAAGCTGGGGGCCAGAACCAGCACGGTGCAAAAACCGTAAACCAGCAGATAGCGCCAACCGACTCTGCTGATCAGCACCACGATTTTCAACGGATTGAGACTGCTTGCCAGGGAGCTGTTAACCAGTAGCAGCATCAGCATGGCCGGTACCGGAATCTTGATAAATTCAAAGACGACCGCTGCGGCTTCATCAGAGAGTGGAGTTTCGGGGAGCAGTCTCATGACCATAATGAGTAGGATCAGGAGGAGAAACTGTTTGAAAACCAACCAGACCGATTCATCCAGATCCACTGACGTGCGGGGTGGTCTAAAATTGCCTGAAACGGTTGCCTGAAATATGTCGTTGCAGTAAAGCAGCAATATAAAAGTGAAAATCAGAAATGCCAGAAAAGGGGCGAAGAGATTAGCGGCCAGAAAAGTCTCCACGAACGTTATTGGAACCGCGTAGAGTGCGAGCATGATCAGTGGATATTTAGAGAACGGATAGGTGAAAAAGAGGGGAAAATTCTTCCAGAACGGGGTGATGAGATGAGAGACCCCAAGTGTTTTCGTTTCTTTGTTGCACCGGGGACACATGTAGAAATATTCTTTCACAAACGAAGTGTTTTTCCGCCAGGTGACGCAATCGGGGCAATAGCTGGTTGCGCACTCCTCGCAATAAAACTGGGCGGCCCTGTCCTGGTGATAATGACAACTACGGGATTCTTTTTGCATGGTTGACCCGCTGTGTTCTTATTGGTGATTTTCTGAAAAATGTACGCGCTTATAATTACCTATAAAATTTCCTTGGTTGTGTCAAACGCTCAGCGTCGAGAATAATGATATTTCAGCACAAAATTTTCCTCTACCCTCGCCATTCAACGTACTGGAGCACTTCTTATTACAGGGAGATAAATCGTTAGGGAGTGTGTTGAAACAACGTGTTGAGTTTTTTCAGGAGTAGATCAGCTTTTTTGCCAGATCGGCATGTCTGGATCGAGTCTGATGAATTCCGGTTGCTGACCTATCTCTGTACTCATCTTCCGGTTGGCTATCAGAATTCCACCGGGTTTGATATGCTCTTCGACCAGCCTTTCAAAGCGCAGCTGGTAGTTCTTTTCACAGAATGGCCTGAAATAATAGACGATGTCGAATTGATCAATGCGATCAAACGTCCATATATCCTGGCAACTGACATACTCCTCTCCCACCAGTCCTTTGGCTGTTTCCAGGGAAGCGAGGTCTTTTTCAATACCGAAAATCTCAAACTCCATCATTTCGGCAATCAGCAGGATATTGCCAATTCCACAGCCGATGTCGATGAATTTGATTGGCTCGGAACTAGACTGCTGTTCACGTAATCGGTCACGGGCAAGTGCGAGTTGATCATATGCCTGTCTGGTATCCATGGCTACAAACGGATATTCATGGGTAGTATCGTTGGTGGTGTTGGGCACGGCCGCGCGGGTGAAATAGCCGATGAACCGGTTGATGATACCAAACAGAATGTCCTGTTCAAGCTCTGGGTTGTCCGTTTTCCTGTTATCCATCTGATCTCATACTAAAAAGGGCTTGTTTTGTCAGTGGCGTTGCACATTATCAGAGCGTATCCAGCGTGTAAACAAATTTCAATGCCTGCAAACAACAAACCGGCTGAGTTCAATGGCCCAACCGGTTCCTTTTTACCGCTTTTCCGGCAGGATGATCGTCTAGGTTTTCAATCCTGGTCACATTCAAGCAGATCCATAATCGTGTCGTATGCTTTCATGTCACTGAGCCATTCCACCGGGATTTTCTTAAGGTCGTGGTAGGCACCAAGCACCATACCGACAGCGAGGCCGCGCGCTGCGGAATCACCTCCGGCCATGACGTTTTCTGTCATTGCCGTTTGATAATCATCTTGATATTTGGCAATCAGATGGACTGCTCCGGGAAGGGCTGAGGAGATCGGGCAGGCCAGACCGAATTCTTTGATCACTTCTGCGCTCTCCCGGTCGATTGATTCAAGGGCTGCACGCATTTTTAGATCCAGATCCATGTCATCGATTCCTTCGGCAATCGTCAGATCGATGGCCTTGGCCGGACTGTTGCCATCAAGCACTCTCAGGGTAATCTTGGCAAGTGTCAGGGCCCCTGTAATGGTAGCGGGGTGATTGTGGGTGAAGCTGGTTTGCTGTGTAACATAATCAAAGAGCTTTCCCGGCTGCTTGTGATAAGCGTATACCAATGGTGCGATACGGGCTGCACCTCCAAGATCAGTTGATGATGAACCACAACCATCGACTGGTTTTCCTGCTGATAAATTGGCCAAGGTTTCCTTGGTTGCTTTGTCGATATATCCATCATAGGCAGACATTGAGGCTTGCCAGTCTTCACTGAACTGCTCGAGACTGAAGCCGTTATGGCGGCAGATGGACTGAAGAAGGACCAATGTCTGATCCCCATAGTGGGTAAACTCACCTTTATTCCTGTTCGGGTGATAGGAATCGTTTGGCGGTTGCTGCAGGGTTTTTATCTGGCCGAATTCTCGTTTAATTCGTGCGGTATCATAAATCCAGTGAGCTCCGAGCGCAAGACTGTCGGCTGCCAGGGATGCGATAACAAGTGCTTTGCTGTTCATAAAGCCTCCTGTAAATTATTCTCATGGTTCCTGCACAAAATCGTTCATATTCGAACGAGTCACCAATACCTTAAGCGCTCTGTCTTTTGGTGTCAAAAGATGAAACCTGCGGTTTGGTATGGGCGGGTTTCGGGGCATAAGGGTGGGATTTTGCGGCGATGAATTACTTGATATTTTAGTAGAACAAGGTAACTGTTTTCTTGTGTTTAAGAAGAGTTGTACCGGTAAGGTGGTCCAGAAAACCCAGAGAGCAAGACAATGAGTCATCCGGAGTATTCCACATGTTCCATCCATTATTTCAGTGGCACCGGTAATGCCCGCCGAGCGGCGGAATGGCTGGCCGATGCATTTCGCAGTTATGGCACCAAAACCTCGGTGTCAATGCTCAGCGAAGCTGAATCTGAGCCAGATAGTGGAGCTGATGAAAACCGACTGCTCGGATTCTGTTTCCCAACCCATGGTTTTAATGCACCACCGATAATCCTGAACTATCTCGCCTCGCTTCCGCGCGGAACAAATGACGTGTTTTTACTCAACACCAGAGGGGGAACAAAGCTGGGGCCGATTTTTTTTCCAGGACTCAGCGGTGTGGCATTGTTGATACCGGCTCTCATTTTATTGAGCAAAGGATATAAAATTCGGGCCATGCACCCGCTTGATATGCCCTCAAACTGGTTGTCGCTCCATCCGGCTCTGCGGGGAAATGCTGTCACTGCCATAACCAGGCGATGTAGACGGATCTGCACCAGGGTGGCGGGGAAAATATCAGAGAAAAAGAGACTGTACCGCTGGTTTTTTGAATTACCCCTGGATCTGTGTATCAGCCCGGTGTCAGTGCTCTACTATTTTATCGGTCGCTACGCGCTGGCGAAAACCTTTATTGCCACACCCGCATGTAATCACTGTGGGCTCTGTGTGAAAGAATGCCAGCTGGGAGCCGTCCGCTTTAAAAACGGTAACCCCTTCTGGACATACCAGTGTGAAAGTTGCATGCACTGTTTAAACAGCTGTCCGGAGCGGGCAATTCAGACCATGCATGGTGTGACAATACTTCTATGGGGGCTGCTCTTAATGGGCCTCCCCTGGCTTCTGGTAAGTGGTGTAGCGACGGTCTTTCACCTGCAAGTCGGTTTTTCCACAGTCTCTCTGATTCTTTGGCTGCTGGCTTCTGTCGTCCTGCTCTTGCCGCTGGGGCTCAGCTACCGACTCATACATTACTTGATGCGGTTCAGGCCCTTCGCGGCCCTGGTGAGTTATACATCTCTCACCAGGTATCGCTGGTGGGGTAGATATCGGCCTGGTTCGGATTAGTAGTACTATTCAATCGCCTGGAACTCTTTAATGAATTTCCGGTCGATATAGTCCTTGATTGTAAAGGCCATTTTGCCACCAAACGTGACGAAATACTTAGAGAAAACACCTTCTCCATTGCCCAGATTATAGATCAGCAGGTATTTACCCCCGGGTGAAAATGGGTGCAGTTCAGTACCTTCAAGGCTGGCCATCAGGTTTTGGTAGAGTACCGGGTTTTGTCTGACCGCATAGACACCGACTTTGTCCAGTCCACCCGGTTCAAAATAGATGCAATCTCCACCACCGAAAATGTTGGGATGGTCAACTGATTGCAGGTACTCATTGACCAAGAGCCCGCCGTCTGGTCCGGTTGCCAAACCCGATTCAAGGAAAATCCTCGAAGGAACCACCCCCACACAATGGAAGATAATATCAGCGTGATATTCATTGCCATTTTCAAGTGTGATCTGTGTACCTTCGATCCGCTCGACATAGCTGCCGCAGACAATGTCGACTCCTCTGCCTGCCAGGTATTTTTCGCACAGCTCTCCAATCCGCGGGGCAATTTTTGACATGATCTTTTTGCCGCCAAACAGTCTGACATTTACCGATTGTTGGCAATCATGTTCTGCGAGTTGCTGGACATTTCCGGCAACCTCAACGGCTGATGGTCCACCACCAACCACCGCAACCTCAACCGGCTGTTTTTGGCTCAGCTCAATGATCTTGTTCCGCGCTTCAAGCAGTGCCTCAATAGGTTTTGCCGTATAAATATTATCGCTGGCTTCAGCAAACTGATCTTGTGGAACAAATGATCCTGCATTACAGGACAGCACATCATAGGGTATCGGTTCATCGGATGAGGTAACCGAGACCGTCTGGTTGACTGGATCAATTGACTCGGCCTTGGCCCGGACAAAGGTACCTCCTGCCTGTTCCACTACCTTTCTGGTTGCAAACCTGATATCGTCGGGATGATAGGTGCCGCCAAGCATCCCAGGTCCCATTCCTGAATAGTAGTGATAATCAGAGGGCTGGATAACGGTAACGTTGAAACCATTCGTGATAAAGGTGTTAAGGTTTGCCAGGGTTACCATGTGTGCGTGGCCGCCACCAATCATTACGAGATGTTTAGACATAATAGGCTCCTCAGGAAATACGTGAGATGTAATCGGTCAGATGATTAATGTGAGTACGTTCTTCAGAGGCGATGGTAAGGAAAATCTCTGCAACGCCCGGTTTTGTTGCATTTTGTGCGGCCCGGCTGTAAAGATCCAGCGCCTGGGCTTCGATGGATAATGCCAGTGACAGGATGTCGATTTCATTTTCCATGTCAGGTTGAAAACGACTGGTGTATTCTTCCACACTGAGTCCTCCTTCCATTGCAGGTAGGACTTCTTTGGCAAGAAATTCTTCCTTGCTGATCGGTTTTTCAGAAACTTCTGTATAGAGCTCAACAATCCGGTCCTGGTGGAGAATTTCAATATCTGCAAGCATGGTGAACATCTTTTTTGCCTCCTCAGAGGTCACCGTCTCGATCATGGACAAGTAAAAATCACGCAAACCGGTCTCCAGACCGAACCCGATAATCAGTGCATCTTCAGTGGTGAGAGCACCATCGAAGAGTTCAAGACCGCGGTCGGCATCCCCGATGGCGACTTCACTCTGCCACCCTTTGATACCACCGCTCATGTTATACAGTTTATTGAAACCCTTGCCAGAAAGCATCTGCGCAGCAACCCGGCTGCGGCCTCCAATGGCTCAGTAGACGATAATCGATTTGTCCGGGTCAAGTTCATCAAGTCGCTCGTCAAGCTCACCCAGGGGAATCAGTAGGGCACCCGGCAGGTGAGCAGCTTCATATTCCTGGGGTTGACGGACATCGAGAAGAATAACATCATCACCATCTTGTTCAACCATGCCCTTTGCCTCTGATGATGAGATCGACTTAACCGGGGTGAAAAATTGCTTCCATTTCATATGGTAAACTCCTGAGTTTTAGTGATGTGAGCTGCCATTCCCTAAACTGATCTGAGCCCATTGCTTTCAAATAATTATTTAATCTACATACCAATCCGATTATTTCAACCAGCCTGAAATGTGTTTCAGGAAAAGGTGGTGCGAGTTATACATGTGATCTTTACCCTGGATCGTAAAGAGATTGCGCGTCACATGTGCGGCAAGCTTGTCTGCTTTGCCGAGCTTGTCATTAATCTGTTGAATAAACAGGATATTATTGTGATCGGCGGCGCCAAAATAAGCCAGATCAAAACCAACATCATCGGCGATATCAAGCGGCACACCAAAAATCAGACTTCGCTCTGCCGAGATGATGCGCTCATGTAGTCCCTGCAATAAGATAAAGCTGCCCAGCGACTTTGCGATCACCAGATCGTAATGGCTTTGGTTGAGCAGCGATACTTCATGATTGATACTTTTCGGTTCATCGGGCTTTTCCAGAAATGAATATGAATGGGTCTCTCGGTCATGCGCAGGTAAATCAAGTTGGTCACATAAATCTGAAAGCCACTGGATCGTCGCCGGATTTGCCCCGGGAAGTAATAGGATTTTCATCATTCACCTCATCGATTGATAGGGGAGATGCGCTGGGTTGCAAAGCTGCATCAGATCGTCAGCAGGGTCTGATTGTCTTTCAGAAGCGACGTCAAGGGCTCGCCCCAATAGATGACCTCGATCCCCTGGCTTTCTAAATTATCAGTCGCGCCCAATTGATCAGCACAGGCTTTGCACGCGGTGAGGTGGACACCAGTGTCCAAAGCTTCCTTGATCTTTTCTTTAACCAACTGGTTTTCTGCGGCCACCTCCACCGCAGCCCCCCAGACTATGATGGTGACCCGCTCCCACCAGTTCCTCAATAACGAATTGATGCCATACATGAAAACCATCTTTTCTGCGGTTATCGGGTTATCGCTGGTCCAGAGGATGTAAAGATCTGTCTTGTTTTCCATCGGGGGCTCCTTTATTCGTTAAAACTGATTAATGATTGGTTGATGAAACGGTGAAGTTTTAGCGACCACAGGTCCCAATGTATTGTCTTTTTAATCAGTCGGCACGCTTTTTTGACGGCGTGATACAGTGTGGTAAAAGAAAACAATTCATCGACTACGACCGTCAGAATTCATTTATCTTGTTGCTCCTTTACTTTGAGGATAAGCCATTCAAGTCCCTTGTCGTAATCAAGAAACACCATTGATTCGTGTTCGGTATCAGACATCAGCTGAAACATCCGCATCAGACCGTAGCCCAAATCGTTTGGTACGATATAAGCGACCAATGCTCCCTGTCGAGAACTGAGTTTCCCTTTTATGTTGCTGATGTTTTGGGCAAGCTCACTGTCGAAGTGATGAAAGTCAAATTCCCGCATATCCCATATTGCTGCGGTGGCAGGAGCAAAGTTGGTGCCGCTGGCAATTTCGGTCATCACCGACTTGAACCGGGACGCATCGAAACGGTCGGTCATCACCCCACGAATCAGGTGATTATCATTGTCATAAGTGAAGCTAACGGCCACATCTGCTCCTTTCAGGTGTTAAAGACTCTTATGCATAATTCTAAGTCATGACTGAGTCTACGTGAAGGGTTCCTGGTGGATTTTATCACAATCAAAAACCTTCCACAAAATCAATAAAAATTGGGACCCAGGGGCGATGAGTTCGGGTAGACAATTTGGGTTCATAACGTTTCGACTCACAATGCATCAAGCCAATCGATCAATCGATCAACAGCCGTCAGCGTGCTATTGCAGCTTTTTTCAAGATACGCACGGTCCAGGGTGCCGTCTTCTGGAAAGTCATCGAGTGCTTTTTTGCCATCAAAATCAACAAAGGCCAGGCGTGCCGTCAACTCGCTGGCGGGCCGGCCAAAATCTATCCCGGGAAGTATTGCCACACCGGTTTCAGCCAGGAGTTTGTCACAAAGCTCACGGCTTGTGAAGATATTTTTCTTCTTGAGTTTCTGTCGATAATTATCGAAATCCGGGAACACGTAAAAACCTCCCTGGGCCGGTAATACCTGAGTTTCAGTTCGGGAAAGGCGAATATGAATTTCCTCTGCCAGGTGACTCAATATATTTCTGCACCGGGTTACATATTCATCGATATCGTTGTGCTCTTGAAATGCGGCGATGGCTGCATATTGGATTGGGGCACTGGTTGAGGTAAACGTTTCCGAGGCAACGGTGGCCATGGCATCGGTGATCCAACGCATGCGCTCCGGTACGACAAAAAGACCTAATCGCCAGCCACCGGCTCCGCACCATTTACTCAAGCCCCCGCTGAAAATTGTTCCCTCGGGATAAAAATTCATAATGGAGACATGATCACCAGAGAAGGTCATTTTAGCATAAATTTCATCTGACAATACCAACACCTGATACTTTGCCAGTACCGCGGCAAGTGCTTCAAGCTCATCAGCGCTGTATGTCTGCCCGGTTGGGTTTGAAGGGTAGTTAAGGATGAGCAACCTAGAACGTTGTGGATCAAGTTTACAGATAGAATCAACCTGCGCTGCAGTTATTTTGTAACCGGAGTCCCGGCTGGTCATGATGGTATTGACCGGTCGACCGATAATTTTGGCCTGTGGGTAATAAGAGACCCAGGCGGGCATAGGGATAATTATTTCCCCATCGTAAATAAGCTGGAGGATGAACATCAACTCTTTCGAACCGGGCCCGATAATAATATCTTCAGTCCCACAATCGATATCAAAGGTTCGTTTGTGGTGATCCACCAACGTACTTCGAAGTTCTTCAAGTCCTTTTACTGCCAGGTAGTCCTTTTGATGTGCATTTGCCTTAAGTGCTTCAACAACACGGTCGGGAACAGGAAAAGGGGATTGGCCAAGACCAAGTCTAAAAACCTCTTTACCCTCGTTCATCATCTTCCGGCATAATTGCTGAATGGCAATGGTTGCTGAGGTAGATAAACCAGATAGATTATCATTGAGATGGATATCAGGGGTACTGTGGTAGATCATCGGTAAGCTCCGGTTTATA
>QZLB01000143.1 GCA_004796425.1 Desulfobulbaceae bacterium
ATAATTTGAAATGTTTATCCATCTTTTAATTGCAATTACATTGCTGTGCAGTGCCGTGTTTCTAATCTGGTGCTATACACTTGCCATTCAAGGCCTGTACATTTTTTTCCGTTTCCTAATACGACATATATCGAGGTACCTCTTGAAAAGGGGAGAATTGTCTGGAGATATCACTTCTGTAAAAATATTTGAGGATTATGATCGGAAAATCGTAGTGCTATTACTTTGCACGGTTTTCTTGTTTATGGCTGGAGTTTATTCTAATCAGCGAAGGATTTGGATGGGAGAAGATAGTGAGCACCACCTTGCAAAAGAGTATTGGGTAGCAGGAGAAGTTGTCAATAAAACGAGGATGTCATTAAATCAGATACTTAGTGTTGATTCGTGTTTTCTAAAACCATATATCCATATTCAAAAAAAGTTATTTCGGTTGGGGAGTGAGCTACTGCCACAAAATGATGGTGAGATTCATTTATGGCATGCAAAATGGTTCGTTTACCCATACACGAGAAAGCTTAGCCGACCCTCAGGTGTAGGCAATAAAGTATATGAATCACGGATGGTTGAATTGCTAGATGATTGCTGGGAAATATTGGAAGGATTAATACAGAAAAACATTGCAGATCAAAAAATAAAAGATGCAGCGGAATTGATATACCCATCAATAGCTCACTATTATTCTATTTATCAGGGGCATTATACAGGCAAGTTTTCTCTTTCAAGAACTAGAATCGGTAAAAGTGAAAAACATCGAAAGAGAAACTACCAACTATTGCTATGGTTAGATACATTAAAAAGCAGTTGGGAGGAATTAGGGAAGACTGATCAAATATTAAGAAATTATCCTTTCGTTGCTATGGCATACCAAGTGACAGTGCATGATACGCTTAAAAGAATTGTATTGTTTCTCCCTTTCGAAAGGAGGTTTGACTGCGAGCATGGAATGGTTCAGAGGTTGTTAAAGGAATACTACAAAATTATGTCACCTGACCCTAAAATTAATTGGGTTCTTAATTTGAAATATACTAACCAAGAACAGTCAATAATCGCTTACTCAACTACTGTTTATAGCGCAAAGGGATCTGCTATTAACTATATTATGGATGATATCTGTGGAATGGAACTACCAATCGAAAAGTATCATTTATTAAATAATAATGTTAATAGTAGATATCTTGATTCTTTAGGAATATTTCACCTTTTTAAGGATGAAATCGAATTAATAACAAATAGAGAAGAGTCATGACTAATCAAGAAAAATTGTATAATCAGCAACCAGAACTTGCCGAGTTAGTAGATGAAGTAATACAAATATATAACTCTGATAAATCAGATCAGGAACGAGCCCTCAATGAAACCGGGGACAGACCACGGTTTTTGCTGAATTGATCCAGTTAATCTTCCTCTTCCTTAAATCCTTTACCCCAAATAACTCCACTGAATAATCAAATTCTTTCCAAAAAAGTGAGCATCGCTATGATCCGGAATTTCGTTGTCTTCGTATTCGCCCTTGTTATCCATATTTTCGCTGCTACCAGTGCCCACTCTAATAACCAGAGTGACCTGATAATCAGCTCTTTTACGGTACGGTACTTTAGTGAGAACGATGGCAACAAGCCTGGTGAAGGAAACGATGGTACGAATAAGTCAGTTGTAACCAAAGAGATTTCTTCAGAGACAGTAAAAAGGCCAGCACTAATGTTAACCTTTCCATTCCACGGAATTGATTCTCATAACCTATACGCTGTGTGGGAGGGCACAATCCACACCACAAGTGAGAATCGATTGGTCAATGCACATTTTGATGTTTCCCGCAGTGATGTTTCATTTTATGTGAATAATCAGCTTGTCGACAAGTGGGCAGATGATTCAAGAACAGTCCAATTCAGCCTTGAAAAAGGGGAGAATGCGGTGAGGATTGAGTTACACAATCATTGGCATACCACCTCTTTTAATGTGTCATTTACCGATTATCAGAAATTAGACAATGCAAGTGCGTTGGAATTGTTCAAGGGAATTGATTTTAACTCCACAAAAGTGGTCTATCTTGGTGCATATGAGGCGCATCATCATAGAGCTGACAATAATGGGAATGAAATTCTGGTTACCTTGCCAAAATCATCAACACCAATTTTCCTCTTTCTAAACAGTTACCGAGCGATAAATTGGGTTATCAGCAATCCGAATAAAGCAGCGATTGCCGGCGTAGTTCTTCGAGGTCGCTCAAAAGGGAATACCGTTACCACAAGCTCTCCGATTGATGTGTATGAACTTCCTGCCGGTAGCAGCTCTTACAAGAGTTCCCATGATATTCGCAACTTTATTGGGCGTTCTGCCGATTATGCGTTTACTGAATACAGCCTGAGCAACATTATCGTTCCCGGCTTTTTCAAAGAAAAGGGCAGTCTTGAAGATAACTACCCAGTCAATGCATTTGAAGAGTTAGTGGTTGTCTCGCAGGGGGGTGGTGCCGTCACGAAAAATCAAGTGGTGAAAGAACCAGCACTTAGTGAATCATTTTCTCAGGCTCAGTGGAGGGGGTATATTGAGGTAGCTGAGAAAATAGATAAATCATTCAAGTTTTCAAATCAAAACGTTTTGGCAGAACTGATCATAGATGGTCGGTCGGTGTGGCGAACGAAAAAGGGTACCGACAAAATATACGAGCACAGTTTTGAACCAGGCAGACACGAAGTTATGATGGTGGCGTATCCAGCGCTGGACCAAAAACCGAGCCAGTTTGCGGTTTCCATCACTGAGAATGCCAGGGAGCTGAAATATGATGAACTGACTAATATACTCAAAGAATTTGAAGATTTTGAATCAGTGTATTGCGGGGTGGAGAGAAGTACTGAAGCAGATCAAAATGTTGGGGTGATTATCAATGATTCAACCAAACCGGTTGTGCTTTTTTTGACCTCATACAGGGGAGTAATTTGGAATTTCGAGCATGCAAAAACCGACAATGTGCTGGCTATTGTAACATCAGCCAAAAACAGTTCCGAAGCTATAAAAAACCTACCTGCCCATATTCCCGTCTACAATTTCTTCCAGTTGAGTAATACTACTGATTTTATTCCAACACGTGGATATCGAGGAACAATTAATCGAACCTTTAAGAAAGCTGCTCTGCAAATATTCTCTCTGACCGGTAGACTACCAACAGGATCATCCCTTGCTAAACAAGCAAAAACAATAACGGTGCCCACGAAGGTGCTCGATCGAGAACAATATCTACGAATCGGCTTCGCCGATGTGTCAGCAGATTATAACATTTTCATTGAGTACCCGAAAAAAATCGATATGGTCTTTAACCCAGTGCCAACCAGATATGTCGACCACAGCAGCACATCAACACCCAAACGCACACGTAAGCTTGAACCGGAGGTGCACAGAGACTCCTGGGCAAAACCACTTGGAGCAACCGAAGATATCCCGATTGGAAAATTCAGAGCATATTATTTTGATATGTTCAATCCGGGTGAACCCAAGTTCAGTGGTATTGTTAAGAAGGTATTTGTAGAAACCACTGGAGAATCGAGACGAGATAGCTCTGGTGCTATTGTATATAACCTTGGAATCATCCCTGAGAATTTCAGTGCTTTTTGGATTGGAAAAATCAAATTAAGAAAAGACAGCGAGATGATTATCGAAATGGATTTCGGTCATGCCAGCACACGAGTGTTGATCGATGATAAAGTCGTCAAGGATAGAAAAATATCGCTAAAAAAAGGAATTCACAAAATCGAAATTGAGCACGTCAACGATTGGCACACATACGACTTTTCTTTTTCCATAGCGAGGGAATCCAAATTTGCACAGGTTTTTGGTGCAGTTAAAGACAGAATACGAGAAAGTTTACCAAGCGATCGAACCATGGAAAGATTCGGGCGTAAAATTTCAGAACTGTTGCAAAGAATATAACGGACAAGGACCTTGAAAACCGGGAAAACCGGGGACAGACCACGTTTTTTGATGAAATAATGGGAGAAACCGTGGTCTGTCCCCGGTTTCAGTTTTACCTTGAATATGGATGAGGATCAGTCATGGAAAGTGGGATTTATCAGTTTCTAGGTGTAAATTATTACACACACCTTTACGGTCTTGTCTTTGTTCTTCCTTTTTTTATTTACTGGGTTGTATCAATTACAATTTTTCTAGTGACTTTGATCATCAAGCGTAATGCTAGTATAAGATGGCAGCTAACAATAAGTACCTTGATGGTTTTATTCTCTGTTGTTGTAGTTTTTTATGATGTTTTTATTACGGGACTAAAGGTGAACTCTTTGTGTAAACACAAAGCTGGAATACATGTCTATAAGACTGTAGTGGCTGAAGGATTTCTTGGAGCAAGAGATATTGAAGATTACTCGAAATATGGATTCACTTATGTAGAGCACAGCATTTTGGCTAGGCCAAAATGGCGATTCATCATGGAAGATGGTGAACCAAAGAAGATCAAAGTGAATGATTTTATAAGTACTTATGAGTTGGCAAGGCTTGAATATGAAGAAAAAATCACTAACCAGATATCTATTGATAAATATTATGTCTCGAATCGAAATACAGGTGAAATATTAGGTGAAGATGTAAGGATATTTATATACCCAGGTTGGGCTGATAGCTTGTTTTACGGTATAACTGGCTTTAGCTATAAACCATGGATATGCAGTGGTAAAGATAATGAGGTGAATCGTCGAAAGGCAATTGCTCTGCGTACACTAATTCCCCCCAAACAAGAATCCAGAAGGAATGGAAAATGAAAATCTCGGAATTTTTTAAATTCTCTATATTCTCTGATTTGGCATATAAAACCGGGGACAGACCACGTTTTTGATGAAATAATGGGAGAAACCGTGGTCTGTCCCCGGTTTCA
>QZLB01000095.1 GCA_004796425.1 Desulfobulbaceae bacterium
ATTCCTCCACTTTGAACCTGACGGCAGGGTTGAAACGTAAGCACAGCTTCACCATGGGTCGAGCAGGTGTATCCTCAAGAAATTGCTTCGGATCAATCCTTTTTCTGGCAAATCGTTCTGCCAGGGTTTCTATTTTTTTGATCCGGGTAAGCCGAAAAAGCCTGCCCTCCTGCCGCACACAACAATAGGCAATGAGGTACCAGACGAAATTTTTATATATCAGAGTCAAAGGTTCAACTTTTCGAGTGGACCGCTGCCCTTCAGCTGTTGTGTAATCAAACATCAGTCGCGAAGATGAAAGAATTGCCCGGTGTATCTCGGCGAGATATTGACGTCCTTTCTCCTCCCCACCCCAGGAAGAAATGTCGACCACCAGAACATCTGCCCGATCCTGAAATGAAGGTTCCTTTTCCTCCGGGATCAGCGCCGTGATTTTTTCGATTACCGAGCTCAAATCAGGATTTTTCATGGTCCTGTTTACCCCATTCAAGGTGGTAAGAATAGACACCATATCCTCAAAGGTAAGTAATTGGCGGCTTAATTTATAGTTCTCGGGAACCTCAAAGCCACCCTCGTACCCCTGGCACGAGACGACCGGTATCCCGGCACCATTGAGTGTATCGATGTCTCTATAAATTGTCCGTGTGGTAACTTCAAATCGAGCGGCCAGTTCTTTGGCCGTAAGGCGGCGGCGATTGAGCAGAAGAACCGTGATAGCAAGCAGTCGTTCAATTTTCATGACATTGATATTTCTGTTCCGGCACGATCTTAACGTTTATCAGGAGGGGATTTATTCCAAACGTTTGGAGAACCGAATGGTGCTGATTATTAGAAAAACCAAGGCAAAGAGCGCCAGAAACGTTATATCACTCATCATCTGGCTCATTGGTTCTTCCCGCAAGATAATCCCTCTGATAATCCGCAAAAAATGCGTCAGCGGCAAAACCTCAGCGATCTGTTGAGCGATTTTCGGCATGGCCACAAATGGAAACATAAAGCCCGACAGCAGAATTGAAGGCAACAGAAGAAAGAAGGACATCTGCATCGCTGCCAACTGGTTTTTGACCAGGGTTGAGATCATCAGCCCAAGGGTGAGATTTGCCAGAATAAAGAGCAGACAGGCCGCATAGACCTGGGGCAACTTCCCGACAACCGGTACCCGGAAAAGCAGGACCCCGAGAAAGAGAATAACGGAAACCTGAATTAAACCAATGCCGACATACGGAGTAATCTTGCCAACCATCAATTCAAGGTTGCGCACCGGTGTGGTGATCAATAATTCCATGTTACCCCGCTCGCGTTCCCTGACAATGGCGATGGAGGTGAACATGATCATAGTCATGGTAAGGATCACCCCGAGTAACCCGGGGACTGTAAAAAGAGAGGACCGCCGTTCGGGATTATACAGGAGTCTGACAGAGAAGGAACCAGCCCGGGAGCGGTTGGAGATGGTTTGATCGGGGGAAAATGGAAAACTTGAGAGAGCCCGAACAGCACTTGCCAACGTGGTGTCCGAGCCATCGACCAAAATCTGTGCAATGTCACCCTCTCCCGAATAGTAGCGCTTTTCAACGTCGTGCGGAATAATGATCCCGGCATTAACCTCACCATTTCTGATCAGCGTCTCAAGTTCTCTGGGTGTATTGGCGACCTTAGTGAAGTCAACAACCTGACTGGCCTGGAGATCACCGATCAATTTTCTGGTAAACGAGTTATTTACCTGATCAACGATTCCTGCCGGGACATTTCGCACATCGGTGTTAATGGTATAACCGAAAAGTACCAGTTGAAAGAGTGGAATCATGACCACCATGCCAAAGGTAAGGCGGTCGTGCACCAGGTGAATCATCTCCTTTGAGCAAACGGCCATAATGCGGATAAAAGAGGCGATCAGTGCATTCATCAACCCTGCTCAGCTCCTCTGTTATCTCTTGTTGCCATGACAAAAACATCCTCTATGGAGGGCTCTGCAGGTTCAACACTGACCTGATAGTCTGCCAGAAATGTGGAGAGCCACTGGCAGCCGGGTTCCACTCCTTTTTCGGTAATGACCCGGATTGCCATGCCTATCCGAGCCGTTGCCAAGATTCTTTTTTCACCACTGAACACACTGCGCAGTTCTGAAATATCTGGCCCCTGGACCTGACAGATGTCGGCACCAATTCCCGATTTCAAATCAGTGGGGGTTCCATCAGCAACCTTACATCCTTCATTTATGATGGCCAGGTGATGGCAGCGCTCAGCCTCATCCATCAAATGAGTCGTTACCAGGATGGTGGTTCCAGCTTCGCACATGACAAACAGTTCATCCCAAAATTCCCGGCGCGTATTCGGATCTACTTCGGAAGTTGGCTCATCGAGTAACAGCAATTTCGGTTTATGAATCACCGATGCGGCAAGCGCCAGCCTTCGTTTCTGACCACCGGAAAGTGATCCTGCACTGCGTCGGGAGAATGTATCGAGCTTAAAGCGTTCCAGCAAATGAGCAATCCGCTGTTCCATACCACGACCATACACCCCCATAATCCGAGCCATGAAACGCATGTTCTGATACACGCTCAAATCCCCATACATGGAGAATTTCTGAGTCATGTAGCCGACCTGACGACGAATCTGTTCGGTCTGTTCGGGTATGTTCATACCCAGCACCTCGATTTTGCCTGCAGTAGGCTGTAGCAATCCACACATCATCCTGATCGCGGTTGTTTTCCCACTGCCATTGGGGCCGAGAAAACCATAAACCGTTTGCGGTGGTATTGACATATCGACCCCGTCCACCGCGGTGAAAGTACCAAACCGCTTGGTCAGGCCGGAAACCGTGATGATATCTTTCACTGCTTCTCCAATACCAGTTGCACCGGAGTACCCGCTGTCAGTTCCGCTGCCCGTTCATCAAGGATATCAAGCTCAGTAACATACGAGAGGCGGGAGCGATCTGATTCGGTCAATGCATAATATGGGGTGAAAGAGGCTTGAGACGAAATGGTCCTCAAACGAGCGGCAAAAAGTTCTTCAATTCCATCGATTTTGAGCTGATAGGATTCGCCCGGTTTCAATGATGCCCGAAACGGTTCAGGAACATATACCCGGGCCCACGGATAGTTGCCAGCAAGGATCGTCGTCACAACCGCATGGGCCGGAGGCCGGTCGCCAAGTTTGTAGGCGATGGAGTCAACCAGTCCGTCCTGGGTTGCCTGAATTGTATATTCCTCCCTGACTCTCTGTAGTCTCACCAACTGCGCTTCTATGGCTGCAACCTGAGACCGCGCCTGTTCAATCACCTCACTTCGGGTTCCCTCAAGGAGTTCATCAAGGTTTTGGGAAATCTCATTCACCCGCTCCCGACTGTTGAGATAGCGACTGTATGCATTGTCGAGCTGTTCTTTGCTTGAAAAGGTGGATTCGTATAATTGCTTCTGTCTCAGATAAAGTTCTCTGTCGTTATCCCTGACGGCAGTAGCACCTTCAAGCCGGGCTCTGACCTCAGCAATTTTCTGGGGCCGGGGTCCGCTCTTAAGCTCACTGAGTCGCCATCTGGCCTGTTCAAGGTTTGCTTCTGCTTCGCTATACTGGGCAGCGATTTTTCGATCATCAAAGGTGAGTAACGTTTCTCCCTTTGTTACCCGTGTTCCTTCCGTAACCAGAATTGCCGTTATCACCTCACTTGCCGGTGCCCTACCATTCACCCGGTCCCACTCCAGTGTCCCAAGTGCTTCCTCTGCTTCTTTATTGCACCCTGCCGTGAGCATCGTCACACACAACATAACCAAGAGGCACACGCTGTTTAATGCATATCGATGTTTCATAGTTTCAACAACCAAAGTTGATTTTTATACTATTGCAACAAATCGTTATCGCCACGACCGACCCGTTCACACAAAATAAATTCGGAACATATTAGCTACTGATTTTCAAGGAAAAACAAGCCTTATCGATAGCTTTACCAACGAATCTACCGTTTCATGGGATCCACCGCCAGTGAAGTCAGATACTCTGCTACTGCCGTCCTGTCTCCACGGAAGAGAATCGTTTTCTCTGAGCTGGCAATCTGATAATCATACATCGGGTCGTAATAGTTGGTTACCAAATATTCCAGCCAGAACCGATGGTCTTGGGTCATTCCCGTCCGTATCTGCGCTTCTTCGGCCTGCTCCAGCAAACTCAACAGTTCTCCCAATCGTTTGGACCCCAATCGCTTGCCAATTTTTCTGCAGTTTTCTTTCATGAGCGCACACCAGCGTTCAACCCCTTCCCGATGATCAACTCGTTCAAGAAATGTACGTTGGCCCATCGTGACATATTCCGAGAACAAACGGTCGAGTCGCCCAGAAAGCGGCTCATCAACAATAATCAGTGGTGCTCCTGCAAAGTTTTCAGAAATAGCCTTGGGCAGAAAACGTCTGCCGATATGCTTTCCCTCATCCTCGATAACCAGAATTGGGTAATTGTGTTCATCGTACCGAATCAGCTCCGCTCCCAGATGATTCTCAAAACTCGCCTGAGATGGTTGTGGAGTCGAGTGCGCCCCGAATGCAGAACCACGGTGATGAGCCAGCAGTTCCAGATCAATGCTCCAGGGAAAGGTTCGGATCATTTCTGTCTTCCCTGCCCCGGTATACCCGCCAAGAAGCAATGGTTTATAGTCTGGCTGGTAGGCTGCAAAATAGTGCAGGATATAGTTCCTCAGTGCTTTATATCCCCCCGCTACACGTACCACTTCAACATTGGTCTCCTCCCTTAGCCAACGCTGGGCAACCGTGGAACGCATTCCTCCTCGATAACAGATAAGATTCGCATCCGGATGGTCTGAAATCACCCGTGACCATAACTCGATCCTCTGTTTTTTCGCACCACCTTTGAGCAACTGTGTCGCAAGTTTGAATGCTGCTTCTTTGCCTGATTGACGATAGCAACTGCCAACTTCATGGCGCTGGTGATCATCCAAAAGAGGACAATTCACCCCATTGGTGAAAGACCCTCCCATAAACTCTACCGGCGCTCGAACGTCTATCAGTGCCGGACAGTGGGCGATTATTTCCCGGTAGTTGGCAGAGTATGTCATTCATTGCCCCCAACATAGCCATCTTTTCTATGATCACTGCCACCGCAATAGCCGCGGTCTGTTTTACGAATTAATTGCGCACCTCCAAAGGTGTGAGTTTCCGCATCCCGAACGATCTGATGTCCGCGACTCTCAAGCTGTTTTATCAGACTTTCATCAAAACCCTGCTCAAGTGCCAGAGATGAGTCGGGTAGTAGTTGCCACCGGGGAGCATCTGAGGCGCTCTGGGGATCCTGATGATAATTGATCGTTCGGACCGCCATCTGTACATGTCCCTGGGCCTGCATGTGTGCACCCATGACCCCAAAACTCATGAATGGAACCCCCTGCTGCATAATAAAGCCAGGAATTATCGTATGAAATGGACGCTTACCCCCGGCCACCTGATTAGGATGGTCCTGCTCAAGCGTAAAACCGGAAGCTCTGTTATTCAGCGCAATACCGGTACCCGGCACCACAATACCTGAGCCAAAACCAAGATAATTTGATTGAATAAAAGAGACCATCATTCCATGCTGATCTGCCGTACTCAGATACACGGTTCCCGGTGATTCAGGGATACCGGAGTGAGGAAATTGGGCCTTGTCCAGCGAAATCTGTTTCGCACGTTTTGCCAGATAGTGAGGTTCCAGAAACTGGTTGGCATCAATCCGCATTGTTTCAGGATCCGAAACATGGCGCATTACATCACCAAAGGCCAGTTTCATCGCTTCCACCTGCAGATGAACACTCTCGACGGAATCACATTCGTACTGACCGACATTCAGCAGATCAAGGATCCCGAGGGCAATCAGCGCCGCGACACCTTGTGAGTTTGGCCCCACCTCATACACATCATATCCTTGATACGGGATAGTTAACGGCCTCACCCATTCAGACCCATGGGTTGCCAGATCAGCTCGAGACAAGGCTCCCCCTGCATTCGCTGCACAATCGACCATCATCTGTGCCAACGCTCCCCGATAAAAATCCTCCCCGCGGGTTTTTGCGATCAGATCAAGGCTTCGCCCAAGATCCGGGTTGCGAAACAACTCACCATGTGAAACCGGTTTTCCCTCAGGCAGGTACAGTCTACTAAACTCCTGATAACCAGCCAGAGGTTCCGCAGCGCTTTGCCAGCGTTGTCTAATGTGCTCGGTTACTCTAAAGCCATCATGAGCATGACCAATGGCCGGTTTGAAAAGCTCTGCAAATTCCATGGTACCAAACTTCGCGTGCAGGGTAACCCATGCCGAGACTGCACCCGGCACAGTGACGGAATCCCAGCCGTGATTGGGCATCTCCTCTCTGCCTGCAAACCGCTCAGGCTCCCAGGTGGCTGGTGAACGCCCTGAACCATTCAGACCATGCAATTCATGACCATCCCATACCAGGGCAAAGGCGTCGCTGCCCAAACCGTTACCGGTTGGTTCAACTACGGTCAAGGTAATGGCGGCTGCAAGGGCAGCATCGACTGCATTGCCGCCCTGCTGCATGATCTTCAGTCCCGCCTGAACTGCGAGCGGCTGGGAGGTAACCACCATCTGGGTCGGCTCGACCAGATCTAGTCCCGTTTGGGATTGTAACTGCTTACTCATTTTTTCCCCCCATGGTCAATCCGACAATAGGCAACCCAAGACTTTTAAGATTATGCAGACACGAATTGTGATCCGCTCATGGGCACATTAACGTCCAAGTTGAATCAATACAGAATACGCTCATTGGCCATAACAGGTACAGGTTTTTCAATTATCAATTCTACAACCGGCTTCAGATACTGATTCTTGTGATGAAAATAGCGTGAAATCGTCACCTTGGCAACCCTGAGCAGCGTGAGGTAAAAAACGCGTCAAGCGAAAGCTCAAGTCAAAAATCCGAATCTCAAAAATAATCTCTACGAATACACTGCCTTGATCTTCCTGCCCTCAATCAAAACTTGCCAATGACTATGATTTGGGTATATTCTTAACGGAATTGATCTGTTCAATAACGACAAATTGAATTAATTACAGGAGGTTACTATGGCATCAACAACAGACAATTTGAAGGATGCATTCGCCGGAGAGAGCCAGGCATACCAGAAATACACCGCATTTGCCAAAAAAGCAGAACGAGAAGGGTTTGCAAATATTGCCAAACTTTTTAAAACCACCGCTGAAGCAGAGCGCATTCATGCAGAGGGGCACCTTAAAGCTCTGGAAGCTATTGCGACAACGGCTGAGAATCTTCAATCAGCCATTGATGGTGAAACATTCGAATATACTGAAATGTATCCGCCGATGGAAGAGCAGGCCAATGATGAAGGTCATCGAGCGAAAACAATGTTCAGATTTGCTCTTGGCGCTGAAAAAGTTCATGCAGAAATCTATGCAAAAGCACTTGAGGCTGTAAAAAATGGCACCGACATGGATGTGAGTGATTTCTATCTCTGCCCGATCTGCGGTTATATTGAGTTGGGAGAGACTCCGGAAAAATGCCCGATCTGCGGCGCCCTTGCCAAAGTTTTTGAAAAAGTCGCCTAACCTCATCAAGAAAGCACCACGCCCCGTTCATACCCTGTCAACAGACGTGAGTGTGGTGCTTTTATAGTTCTAAGCTGAGGCACCCGCATCCCGCCGAATGGAAGTCCATGGATAATACACTACCGAAATCACCACTGATTCAGTCTTCGGGCTGGGGAAAAATGGAAGTTGAGACGGTGGGGTCTGGAAAAGATTTCAAACTGTGGCCCGGTGGTGGTAGAGCCTGGGACTGGAACCAGAACGGGACCAATCATGGTGATGGTATCCAGCCGGCAGAATTGGATGAATTAATCTCCCACGGTTGCAAGATCATTGTACTCACCAGGGGCGTTCTCTTTCGCCTCAGGGTTCCCCGTAAAACCCTTGATTATGCTCGTGAAAATAATATTGAGCTGATTATCGAAGGAACCCCAAAAGGGATAAAAAAATACAACGGCCTTGCATCTCAGTACAGGCCAGTTGGGGGACTTTTTCACTCAACCTGCTGATATCATCCCGGGACTATTTTGAACGATTTTTTCCAACGTCCTTAACCTTCCGAATTAACAGACTTTACTATTTCAACCCAAAAACGATCGTGTTATAGTAATGATCTGCGGCGCTGATAGTCAAACGCAAATCATTCGAATACGCGGCTTTCAGCACACAGGGCCCCCAGGTGCCCCATTTTAAACGCCACACAAATTCATGACTGATACACAATCAAACGCATCCCAAGAGATTTTCGATCAGCGCTTTAAGAAACTGGTCAATGAGATCCACTCCGCTTCCAATCCAAATGCGATCATGGTGGGCTTGAGGAACAAAATCCTCAATATTTATAATGTTGAAATGGCAACAATTTTTCTCATTGATGCCAAAAAGAACAAATTAGTATCCTGGGTTTTACTTGGAGGAGACTCTTTAAGAAAAATCAGGATGAATATCGATCGATCATCCATCACCGGTTTTGTCGCCGAAACAAAGCAAACCCTTAATATTTCAAATGTCTACGACAAAGACGAGCTGAAAAAGATTCATCCAACCCTCAACTTCGACTCATCCTGGGACGAACAGGGGGGGAGTCGCACCCGCCAGATTCTCGCAACGCCGGTCGTACATAAAACCAATCTGATGGGCGTCATAGAACTGATCAACAAAAAACAGGGTGCCGAATTTGATCTGACCGATGAACGCCGCATCAAAGAACTGGCCGACACCCTGGCCATTGCCCTTTTCAACCACTACAAAAGTGGCAAAAAAATCCCCATGCGTTACGAGGAGCTGGTCAATCGTGAGATCATCTCTGCGAATGAAATGGAACGGGCAATGGTCATCGCCACCCAACAGGAAAAAGAAGTTGAAACGGTTCTGATGGAAAACTTCATGGTCCCCAAAGAGGAGCTTGGTGACGCGCTCTCCTTTGTGTACAAGACCAAGTTTGTTGACCTGAAGAAGGAACACTATTCAGCATACAGTCTGCTGACCAATGATCTCGATTTTGAGCTTTTACGAAGTAACCTGATTATCCCACTGCAGAAAAAAGGCGGCGATCTCATTGTTGCCGCGAAGAACCCCGCCAACCAGAGCGGAATTCTTGATGTAAAGAAACTCTTTAATGCCTCAAAAATCAGTGTGCTCCTCGGTTTCGGAGATGATATCAGAGAAATCCTGAATGAAGTTTCTCCACCGCCGGAAGAAGACATTGGCCTCGGCGATGCTGATGAGATGCTTGATGAGTATAGTTCCTCCATCTATGCCAAACCCGATGAAGAGCCTGCCGAAGTTGAAGTGGATGATTCGCCGGCGGTAGCCCTGGTAAACAAAGTAATTGAAGAAGCCTATTACGCGGGCGCCTCTGATATTCACATAGAACCATATGGA
>QZLB01000149.1 GCA_004796425.1 Desulfobulbaceae bacterium
CGATATATATTACCGGACCGGGTGGTCTTCTTCACCTTGTGCATCATGGACCCTTTCCGACCGAACCGGTGCTGGCTGATGTGGGTGCACTTACTCCTGTAGAAGGGGAATTTTACCGTGTTCTCATCCTTTATAATGATGGTGAGGACACAATCGGGCGCAGTGGGCTCTTTTCGTTCGGTAATCAGATGATGGTAATCGACCCAGACCTGGTCGAAACGATGCTATCAAGTCGTTTCTACTTGTTTAGCATTGACTTGTCAGACACTGAGGTCTCAGCAGGAACCTACATCGAGACAACAATCAATGGCAGTCCTCCAGAAAGTGTGGAACCAGAATCATTGAGGATAGCTATGTATTCTACCGAAGACAACCGTGCGGTTCAGGTAAAGCGTCTAAGTAGTTTAACACTTAATACTCCAGAACCGTGGCTGGCAAGTAATCGCGGCAGCTTCGTTTTCAGAATATATGCTCAAGGGGCAGGCGATACATTGGGAGAATCACTGCCATTTACGATCAGTGGCGGGGAGATGGTTGGCGAAATTGTGAGTCCTGTTGACGGCAGTACACTCTTTGCTGATGATAGTTTCACGGTTCGACTCTCATTGAATCATCATGCTCAGATGGGTCTGCAGTCCATTAAACTATATCTTGAGGATCCTGAAACTCATCAGTTGATTTATGACGGAGCTTACGAAGCTTCAGGTTCTTTCATGGTATCCATGGATTTTGCAGGAGAGGATTTCGGGTTACTCAATAGAAATTTAAGCCTCATCGCGGTTGGAGAGTATGACTGTCCCTCCTGCGAGACAGGGACTGAATCGCTCAGGCTGGACGATATCCAGGTTAAGTTTAGTGGAGGTTTTGCAATGGATCCTGAGCTTATACTGGATTTTGTAGAATCAAATACCCCGCACATTGACTATGTGTCATGCCGGCAAGGATCTGCTTCATGGGGGCCGTGTACCGTGTTGGATCAGAGCAGAGATGTGTACGATGTAAAAGTAGATGGGAATGCACTGGGACATGAGACCGGTCGTCTCTATTTGATCTGGAGAGCGGGAGGGCGATCAAGAATGGTTCAGCCGACAATTCTTCATTGGTCAAACGAAGAGGTGAGATTCCAGTTCCCTACTAATTTTGATGCAGATGATCACCAGGAATATATCGGTGTCCAGTAGGTAACATCGGCTGGGGGAGTGCTGAGTTATGATAATGCGATCACCTACCAATTTGATTATACGGTGAAATATCTGTGTGCAGGTGGGCACAGGCGCTACAATGAAACCGGCCATACTGGGGTCTTCGAATGGAATTATCGACTCAGAAATGAATGGGTGGTTAATGGATACGGTAAAAATAAATCTGGCGGCTGGGGCAATGAGTGTCTCTGGACAGGTGATAACCCTGAGCAGGGAGGAACCTGGATACCGACGATGCTCAGGGGGATTCAACCAAGACTCGGCCAAGATGGTGGCTGCGCTGCTTGGGTGCAGATCGTAGGACCGGATGGGCTTTTCTCTGGGATACCTGACTCAGAAACCTTATACGATGATCTGGAAACCTGCAGAGATGCAACCGGTTATCACTAAAATATAACCTCATAGATCGATAAGGAGGACTTCTTTTAACCAAGATTCTATTGTTCCATCTGAGAATGGAGAGGAGGTGTTATGAAGTTTGTTCTAAAACTATCAATACTGTCACTGTTACTTGTTTTTACTGGACTTCTGTTTACCGGAGGACTGTTTGCAACAGGCAAAGATCCCAAAGGTCCCGAAAAGTCGGGCGCAATTTCCAAGCCTGGATATTGTTGCATTGAAGGAGAGCTCACCAAAGGTGTTTCAGAAAAAGTTTGTGAAAGTAAGAAAGGCACCTTTTACCAGATGAGTGAGCGGTTGAAAGCTCAGAAGGAATGCCAGCCGGAAAAAGGGTGGTGTTGCGATAAGGGTAAGCTCAACAAAGCCACCGAAGCAGAATGTAAGAAGCTGCGGGGCAAATATTATGATCTGAAACAATCGGCCCAGGCCAAGAAGGAATGTCAGCCAGAAGAGGGGTGGTGTTGCGCCAAAGGCAAACTCGATAAAGCCACCGAAGCAGAATGTAAGAAGCTGCGGGGCAAATATTATGATCTGAAACAATCGGCCCAGGCCAAGAAGGAATGTCAGCCAGAAGAGGGGTGGTGTTGCGCCAAGGGCACGCTGAACAAAACGACAGAAGCTGAATGTAAAAAGCTTCGGGGTAAATATTATAATGCCAAACTATCAGCCCAGGCCAAGAAAGAATGTCGGCCGGAAGAAGGCTGGTGCTGCGCCAAAGGCAAACTTACCAAGGCCACCGAAGCAGAATGTAAAAAGAACCGTGGCAAATATTATAATCCGCGTCAATCGGCCCAGGCCAAAAAGGAATGTCAGCCAGAAGAGGGTTGGTGTTGTGCGAAGGGCAAACTGACTCAAGAAACAAAGGAGGAATGTAAAAAGCTCCGCGGCAAATATTACGACAAGCGTCAGTCGGCCCAGGCCAAGAAAGAATGTCAACCTGAAGAAGGGCTGTGTTGCGTAGAGGGTAAACTTGATAAAGCGGATGAGGCTGCCTGTAGAAAACTGCGCGGAAAATATTACCAGCCGGGAATGGACCTCAAAGCCAAAAGAGATTGTGCAGCGATAAGCAAAGGGCCTGCCAAATTGGAGGTACCGGGAAAGGACCCAAAAGATGCACTGAAGCCAATGGCCACCGCTCAAGTTACACGGCCGAATATTCCCCAACCAGATCTGGAGGCTGTCAGGATTTGGTCTGAGACCTCTGGTCCACTGAATCAGATTGCAGTCGAATACCGAAATAATTCCACTGTTCGGTTAAGCAATGCGTTACTTGGCAGGATCAAAGTTTCTGCGAGCATTACGGAACATCCTGAGATGGTAAAGGATATGCCAAGTGCGTTACTTGCTCCAGGAGCTACTGCCATCGTCAGGTTCGAGCCAACCAGACCACTGACTGTTAATAACATCATGCGTGGTCGAATTGATCCGACCAGGGCACTCACGGAATCCAATGAAGATAATAACTTCATTTCCGAACATGTTGGCGGGGAAACTGATCAGCCAGACTTAACGATATCTGGAATTACCTGGGATCGACAGGCTGATAGCATGCATACCGGTACTTCGGATCGTCATTTCCATGTTAATATTCGCAATCATGGGAGTGGTGTATCGAATACCCAGTGGAACTCTCTTCGGGTGCAAGTTTCCGTTGGTGATCGAAGCCAGACCTATCTGGTGAGAAATATCATGACCTATGGGAGCCTCACTCAGTTGAATGCTGGAGCATATTCAAACGTGGTAGCATCAGTTCCCGCATCAGACTTTTTCTTAAATGGTTCGATGACCGTAACCGGCACAATAGATTCAAGCGGAGCAGTTACAGAATCCAATGAGAGTAATAACAGTTCGAGCAGAACTCTAGATTTTGGTGCACCTACGGCGAGCGATTCAATACGTGGAACTGTTGCCGGTAGAGCTGAGTTACCGGTTGATCCACCGGAAGATTCTTCAGATCTGGAGCCGGTCCCAATGGCTGAAGCGCCAGCTCAGTTCATGGGTGGGGCAAACCAGGCACCAGCTCAAGGAGGGGTGTTAAAAACACTGCCGAGCCCAACCATCAGAATTTTGACCCCGAATGCATCGACGTTTTTCACCGCACCAGATGAACTATATGTGGTTGCTGAGTGGATGGACCCAACGATGAGTGGTGCTCCGCCGATTGGTACCCTGAGGGTATTTGACGATGTGAGAACGATAGCCAACAGGGGGGATGGGGCACTCGTTGTTCCCGCGAGTGGAACACAAACTCGGGTGACAATTGCCATCCCGGCTGGTACTGCTCCCGGTGAGTACCAGGTCGAATGGGTCGGTATGCCACACTGGGGGGTAAGTGAGCCGTTTTTTATCAATGAGCTGGACTCTGATCATCATGGGTTAACCATTTCGACCCCTCATACCGGCGACAATCTTGTAACTAGCAGCGTTGATGTGCTTTGGCAGGGCTGGGGCGATGCATGTAATCCGGATGAGGAATATACCATCTGGCTCTTTAAAGGATCATCGAGCGGACCAGATCACCGGCATTGGGTTTTGAGCAGAGGGAGTAGCCGTGAAGAAGAAACCGTCACCCTCCCATCCGATGCAGAAAATGGCGATGATTATTTCATGAGAATCGACATTGGCCCCACATGTGATGGGACGACAGGATTTTTCAGTATCAACCGATAACACGATATCAGATCCAACGTTTGTGTAGAGTAAGCCCCCGGAGATTAATTGATCCCTGGGGGCTTACTCTTTGTGCTCAAGAATAATGCAATGAATACGGAATGGTCTCGTGCAACTGGTGATGAACAAATAAATAGCTCGAAAATGGTGAAAATATAGAATAAGCTCACGGAGATCGTTAGGTCGACAATCTTCCTATCTGACGATTATCACCACAATATCTTGTTTCAAGCTGACGTTGCAGATCTGTATCTACCATTAATTGAAGGAGGGCAATTTATGGACCACAAGATAAGAACGATCCTGCTGATCGGTTCACTCGCACTATTATTCTCGATAAGTCACGCGCTTTGCTTTGCCACACCGGGAGGGCATGGTGGTGACAAGGATGATAAAGAAGAAAAAATCAACGAAACCTGGATTGATGTCACCATCCAGGGACCGGGTACTCCGATCAATAGTGCAGTAAATGGACTGGGAACCGGAGTGGTCAATACTGTGGAAGCAATTAAAAGTGGTGTCGAGGTTGGGAGCTGGGATATTTCGGATGAAGAAATCGCTCGGAATAAAGCGAAAGATCAGGCGAATGTTGATAAGAATATGGCGGATCTGATCAAGCGCCTTGATGCTATTCGGGAAGAGAATGAAAGGCAGGGCGGTGGGATAAACCCACGAATGGTAGAGGCAATCACAGACATTATGCTTGAAGCGGCATTAGTTGCCGGTGATGAATTTTCACCACAAAAATTACTGGCTATGGCAGGTTTTGCATTGGTTGCAGAGGCAATGAGAGAACCAAAGAGAATACCTTATAAACCGTCGATCAAATAGGCAGACCAGTTGATAATAATCACAATGTAAAGGTGAAAATGCTATGAAAAGAATATTTTACCTGTCTCTTTGCCTGTTGCTCTCATCTTGTGTGGCGGTAAAGAATCCTTTTACCCAGCAGGAAGAACCTCAGGTGAGCGTTCTTGAAAAAAGCAATGTGTCTGCGATTCACGCATTACTTCAAGCAAGAAATGGAACCTTGGACTCGTTTGATTCAAGCCCATACGTTCGCTTACCTGATCCGGCCATGATCGTTGTTGATCATGGTGACGAGCCCAGTAATCTGGCGGTAGAAAAAGTTAAGTTTACCGCAAATCAGATCGATGAAAACGGCACCCACACTTTCGAAATGATCAGCCTGGCAACTGACCCTTTTGGCAGGAGGGGACTCAGTAATGAAAAGATTGTCTACAACGTATCCACTCCCACCGACCAGGAAAAAGCGGCAATTAAAAAATCAATGTCCGACTCGGCTAAAGCACTGAGAAGGGTCAAGGACAAAGAATTGCAAAGGATTACCAAAGCTATTGCCAAAGATTTTCAAACAGATCAAGGGTTGGACGCTGATGGGATCGTTGGTAACCAGACCATAGGCGCGATCATGCAGGATATGACTATCCTGGATATAAAGGAAATATCATCCCAAATAGCGTATTCAAAAGAGATTGAATTTGAGGCGTTTATCATCGAAGAAAATGCGGTTTCGGCTGATGTCTTATCCAGCGGTATCGAAGGGTTGGCAGAAGTACGGGCAAAGGCGCTTAGTTTTGAGACCTTAAAAGCTTCAGCGGTTGCAGGTAAAAGCTATATTGTATGTATTTACTTCTTCGATCGTATTACACCCGCGAATCCTTATAAATGGGGAATTACAGATATTTCCAAAGGGTTTGCCAGAATCAAGAGCGAGCCATTTTATGCGAAACCAGGTGGCTGGCCCATTATTATCGAGAAAGTATCATTCAATAAACCACTGGAGTCCGAAAAACTCTTTATCACGGTATTCAGTGAATCGAACAACATGTTGAAGTGGCTGCAGGCGATTGGAACCAAAGAAATACCGTAAAGATAATAAACACTGAGTTTGGATTACTTTTTACCTCACAAACAACACTCTCTCGAGAATGAATATGATTCTCGAGGGTGTGTTGTTTTTGATGAGGTCTAACAGTCGATTAGGAATTGTTCTAACAACCGCACCCATACTGAGGTTTACCCCGTACCTTTGAAAGCCAGCTGTTGATGATATAGCTCGCACAACCGCACCCATCATCAGGATTGACATAGATCGCTTCAGTTGGACAATTAAGCGCGCAGGCACCACATTCCATACAGCCGTTTTTATCAAGGATCTGTGCCTTTTTATCTCGGACCTGAAAAATCCGATGGGGACAAACCAGTTCACAATTTCCACAGCCAATACATTTATCCTCGGTAAGCCTGAGAATAGCGGTGTTATCCAAGTATCTAAACGCTTTCATTGGTAATCTCCTGCACTTAAATAAACACGCCGATGAACCAGAGGACAAAGGCGAGAATTGCTGCACCAATCTGTACGGCAAGACCAGCCCGCATCTCTTTTGCCACTCCGGACAAGGAAGTATACGGTGTTGATCCGGTAAAATTCATCGAAAGAAATGAGGAAACGCTGATAGTCCAGAGAACCATTGCTCCTTTTTCAAGCAAATTGAACGTTTCCGGAACAAGTGTCCCCATGAAGAGGAATGCTCCCAAACTCCCCAAAAGCAAACCTTTCAACCAGAATTGCCGGGTGGGAATCCAGGGAAGCAGAAGGGGAACCGCTGTTGTTCCAACAAAAATCGCCCACAGGGTGACTCCAAGCAGCCAGAACGATCGATGGAAAATCGTCTCTAATGAGAAAAACGGTGGTGACAAGCTGGAGAGAACCACGATTACTCCAAGTGCGATGAGAAGCTGCTTCCATAGCATGCAGATCTCAACTGGGATAAGAACTGCTCGTTCACGCATGGTAAAGGTTACGCTCCTCATCTCTTCGCTCACGTCCTGTTTGGTCAGGAATTTAGGAATATCAGTAGATCGAATGGGTCCAAAGCGGGCAGAGAAGCCACACTTCTTCTTGACTGCTCGTGCATTCACCCCATTGGCGCTCAGTTGCGGAAGAACAATCTTTCGATGGATAACCACGTCAGCAAGATTAGCCTGATCTACCTGGTAGGCAACCTCCTCAGCAGAAAAAGTACCTTTACCGGCAGCGCACCAGACATTAATACCCCGCGTATCGACCACCAGTAGCCAAATATTCTGCCCCCTCAGTTCCTGGCGGACACTATCAAAACTCAGTTTATAATTGGCAGTGACAAGCACCGGAGAATTCTCATCCGGTGTACCGGTGCAATAAAGCCCAGGTGTAATCTTGTAATCCTGGCGGATGAACCCTGTTCGTGTACCAACCGTTCCCCAATGATCTTTTCTGCTTAGCTTCGTGGCAACACGAGGGATGACTCTATTGCGAAATTCATAGAAGTCCTCAACAAATGGGAGAATTGTATATCCTGCCTGATCATAGCCACTGGACCGTGGCGGCGGTTTTGGTCCTCAACAGGGACCATCGGCTACTTCCGTGGGAAGTTCGACCACATTGATAGGGCTGATAACTTGTTGGGTAAATTGTTCGCTCAAAATATCCTCCTGTACTACATTGTGCTCGTTATACTTTAACTTCTATAATCCATGAGGGAAACTGTTTTTCTGACATCATCAGGAAAAAGAGAATTATCGACAAATTGTTAACTTGTAGAACTCGAAA
>QZLB01000229.1 GCA_004796425.1 Desulfobulbaceae bacterium
ATTTGAAAAATTCTATAATGAACTCAAAGAAAAGGGCTTTGTTATTTACCCCGGAAAGGTGACGGACAAAGACACCTTCAGAATCGGCAATATCGGAGATATCAGGCCGGAAGATATGACAATGCTGATTGAGGCAATAGCTCAATCGATGTACTGGAAAAGGTAAACAAATGCAATTCACTTACACTCGAAACTACGGTGGCTCGATCAAATTGGCGATTTTCGACTGGGCGGGAACGACTGTCGATTATGGCTGCCAGGCCCCGATCAGCGCCTTTGTCGAAGGTTTTAGAAAACAGGGTGTGGCCGTTACCATGACGGCCGCCCGGATCCCCATGGGAATGGAGAAACGGGACCACATTTGCTCCGTTGCCTCCCAACCGGAAGTAGCCCGGGCCTGGCAACAAGTGCACACAAGGGAGATCAGCGAACAGGACATCGATAACATGTACCGTGATTTCACGACCCTGCTGCTGGAATCCATTGAGGCAAAAAGCGACATGATTCCCGGTGTGGCTGACACCATCGAATCACTCAGGTCGCAGAACATTAGGATTGGCGCCTCCACCGGCTACTTCAAGGAAGCAGCAGATATCGTGGCAAAGAAAGCGGCAGCGGCCGGTTATTGTCCGGATTTCACCATTAGCTCTTCTGAGGTTCCTGCTGGTCGTCCCTGGCCGTGGATGATCTATCGGGTCATGGAAAAACTCTCAGTCTGCCCTCCTGAGTCCGTTATCAACGTGGGAGATACCCCCGTGGATATAGAAACCGGTCTGAACAGCGGTGTGTGGTCTGTCGGTGTCGCGGTCACAGGCAATCAGATGGGACTCAGTGAACAGGAATGCCGGGATCTTTCACCTGAGGTTTTTGAGTCCCGCGCAACTGCAGCAAGAGAGAGTTTATCCCGTGCAGGTGCACATTATGTAATAGATACCCTGGACTCATTGCCCGAAGTGATCGATGAAATTAACAGTCGATTGGCCGTAGGGGATAAGCCCTGATAACGATCGATCAGATTTGTCAATCAGTGATGATGCTGCGAACGCGACTACTGTAATGTTCTATTAACCCATTTTTAACTACGGACAAATAATCGGTTGGCAGATTCCAGTATATGGTTCAGAATCCCGCACTTTTGTCACCTCCCCACTGACATTAACCACATATCCATGAGGAAGAACAATGAGTAGAGGAGTTATCAGCGGTCGTTATGGCCATACCACCAAAAAGCTGTCCCGTGCTCTCGCCTTAACTACTGTGGCGGGAAGTGTGATGTTCACCTTTTCAGCAAACAGTGTTGCCGCAGGGTGTCCTGCAGCAACCGTAAAAGATTCAAAAGGATTGAAGAGTGATTTTCCCTACCAGTTCGAGCTCGCCGAGCTTGAAAAGAAGGGGAACTGTACTCTTTCATATGCTGAGAATCCTGAAATTGCCAAATTAAATGGTAGAATTTATGGCAATCCAACTTCGCTTCCCCCGGTCAAAGATCGTCTGCCGGCAGAACCCCTTGTCTATATTCCTTATCATGAAATCGGCACCTACGGCGGAATCCTGACCGGTCTCTCAAAAGCAACCGAGTCTGGCACTTCCGACATCCTGTCCGTTCGTCACGTGAACCTGGTACGGTACAGCGACGATCTGAAAACCATCGTACCCAATATTGCCAAAGGTTGGAAATGGAATGACGACTTTACTGAGCTGGTAATTAACCTCCGCAAGGGCCATAAGTGGTCAGACGGTATGCCCTTTACCGCCGAAGATATCGTCTTCTGGTATGAAGACCTGATCCTGGACAAAAATATCTACGAGAAAACCCCGGATCGTTGGAAGTTTGCCGGCAGCCCGATGAAAGTTACCGCCATGGACGAGGTCACGGTCAAGTTCAGTTTCCCCGTACCAACACCAGGCATTCTTAATCGGTTTGCCGTTGATTTCGGTCAACCGTTTCAGCCCAAGCACTTCCTGAAGAAATTCCACGGCAAATACAACCCCGATGCAGACAAACTCGCCCAGGAAAAAGGCTTGAAAAACTGGTCAGAACTGATCAAGAAATATTACGGTGGCTCCGACTGGAAAGACGTACCAACACCGCTGCTCAGTGAATTTGATAACCAGGTTGTCCCTACACTTGAGTCTCATATCGTCATTGAAGATACCTCCACCGGCCGGCATATGGTTGCCAATCCCTATTTTCACATTGTCGATACCGCCGGCAATCAGCTGCCGTACATTAATGAGATCGACGAGGAATACTCAAAAGATAAGGAAGTACAGAACCTCAAAATCACCAGTGGAGAAATTCTGCACAAACAACAGGCCATTTTCATAGAAGATTATCCGTTACTGAAAGATAACGAGAAAAAGGGAAATTATCAGGCCTATCTTGCTCCTGCTCTGGGTGAGAATGTCTTCTACTCATTTAACACCAC
>QZLB01000110.1 GCA_004796425.1 Desulfobulbaceae bacterium
CTGGGGTCCGCTCCCTCCCTCTGTTCTTCCGCCGGTGCGCACATGGGTGGAAACGTCTCGAAATTTCTCAGCGTGCGAGCTGCTGGGTCCAGTGAAAGTAAGGTTTGCAGCAAGGTCGTGCCTGATCGTGGCAAGCCCACAATGATCAATGGCTGTTGGATCGCACGTTGCTCGATATCAGGATGTGCCTTTAAAAAATGAACGACCTGCAGCCGATTAACCAGAGTGGCATAAATGGTCTGATTAAAATAGCTGGCGGTAGCTTCTCCGAGAGTCACCTCTGTGTTGAGTGAGTGAATAAGGGCCTCAAGACCGTTTTTAAAGCTCGTTCCGGAAAAGTCCTCAAGTCCTGTTGCTTGTATCGCCAATTCAATAGAAGGCTCTGATGCCACGGTAATACTCATAATGAACTCCCTCCATGCACATTTTTCTTCATAGCTTCAATACCTCCCAGGGAAAAGTCATAGACATGATCTGCCCAACTCAGATAATTTTGCTCGGGCGAATAGTCTGGAAACAGACGGGAGAAGACCGGCCAGGCAAAACTGTAATAGAGCAGTTGTCCGGCAACAGAGACCAGGCAGTCCCGCGCCATATCCTCGGTCGCACCTTCTCCGAGAAGGTTCTGGAACATTAGCAGGTGTCGCTTAACCCGCGGACGATTATAATCATCAACCATTTCTTCGAGAAAAGGGGACGGACAGGTCATCTCCTTAATGAAGATAGCGGTGATATCTGAGCGGAAATTATTATTCCGGTAGAGCATTGCACAGAAATTGTTGATCATCATTCTCAATTGCTGCTCAGGAGTTTTGCGATCCCAGTCTGCCTGGTCAAACTGATCATATGAAGAGAAGATTTTCTCCAATATTTCCTTATACAGTCCCTCTTTTGAACCAAAGTAGTAATTGATCGCATTAATATTGCTGGATTGTGCTACCTTGCAAATCTCCCTGACCGTGGCTTCGGTGTATCCTTTATCGGCAAAGATTTTGATTCCGGCAGCGAAGAGTTTTTCACGTGTATCGGTGGATGTTTGATCACTCATGCGAGCCTCCTTAATACGATTGTATTAAACCAATCTTAATACAAGCGTATTAATGCTGTCAAGACTAATCTTGCAATAGTTGTCCAAGCCACTGATCAGACTGTCAAAACACATGTACAGACGGAGGGGGAGTTTCTCCATCTCAGTTTAAAAAGCACGTGGTGAAGGGTGTCCTTTGCTCAGCAGGGAACAGAATTGACTTTTTGCTATCTAATCATGCTATCGTGATTATTGTCACTACATGCACCTCAGAAATATGGCTAAACGGAGGGTACCAATGATTCGTTTTTATATATTAAGTTTCGTATCAACCTTGTTGATTTTCTGCACCGCAGCGGGAATGGCTCAAGACAGAACTACCAAGATCTATCATTTCGCATCTTCACAAAATCGTGCTGACTTTTTCTCTGAAATCATTGTGAAACAGCTTGGCAATGGCAATCGGGTTGAAACGGTGGTAACTTTTCAGGCGGGGAATTTCCGCAATGGCAGCTATCACTTTCACTCACCTCACCAGCAGAAAAAAACTTATGTCTTTACACGATACGGTGACGCGCCATTGATAAGTGATAAGAAGAAGCGCTACCAGAAGAAAAAACAGTGGTACAATAAAAAACCGACCCAATACGCCCACGGTACTATCCAACCCGGTTTTCAGCACCAATGCCTCGGCCCGGGATCGAATCACCCCGAGGGAGATTTCGCCGTACGAGGGAAAAGAAGTACCTGCTAGTTATCCACAAACAGCGCGTTGCCTGTGGTACCCTTACTGAGTACCACCATTCTTATCTGACTTTGTTTTGGCCATGATATTGTTTACCAGTTCGTTGGCTTCGGCATCCCGCGTGAGCTCATCAATCATTTCCCGAAGTAGATCTATTCGCCCTGCCTCTTTGCAGGCTGGGCATATCTCAGCCTGCACTCTGTTTTTCCAGCCCCAGATCATATTCAGCGTTTCGTCTGAAAGCTCAGCGATCAAACGATTTTTAATTGTTTCGGCAAATTGTTTTTCCCGCTCATCCATGCCAGTTCTCCGTTGTGACCGTTTCACGCTGATCCCTGCCCAACCTACCCATACCATAAGCACGATAGCATCTCTGCTGAACCTATCGGGAAACCAACAATCAGAAATCCACCCACCAAACCACAAACAGCTTAACACTCAGCCAAACCATAAACGCACTTAAAAGGCAAAATATCCAGGTGATGAGGTGATACCACCCCCTGTTTACGCGGATTTTCAGCCGCTCCCAGGTACCAGCCTGGTGATCAGGGAGCGGTGGCACAGATGGAAAAACATAGAGTAGTAAAAGACTGACCAGTGACCATAGCAACACCACAATGCTTGGAATAATGAGCACCTCTCTGTCAATCCCCTGCTCAATAAACACCACATAGCAAAATACCAGGGTAGCCCCGCCCGCTGTGAGAAAAAACAACGGCTTAAGCCACGAAACCTTTCTTGCAAACCTGCTAAATTGATCAATCATTGATCCAAGAGATTCAATGTTAACTGGAATTGTTGACAAAATGCAGAAATGAGCCGTTCGCTGCGCACCATGGACCATCCGCACAATCATACTATCTTATGTATAAGGATTAATGTCCCGACAGGAGCATGGACGAATCCTAAACTCTATAGTATAAACGAAGAGTTGTGATGTAAAGGTATCGCCTCTCTCAACGCTCTAACAAGTTCTGGATTCAGTGCATAATGGTCCGAAACTAAAATAGATTTTTTTTGCCCATGATTTACCAAGGCTATCCAAACCATGAGTTCTAATCCAGACCGGATAAAAAAGATGTTTTTCCAGGGCTTTATACTCCATCTCCATCCTCGAAAAGTTGCCGCTGAGACAATACGGTTCTCACTTAGTTTTGGCCTCGGCGGAATTTCTGCTTCTCTCGTGCTGCTCCTTTTTCTCAGCGGTATCCTGCAGCTTCTCTCCTATAATCCTGATGTTGCTTTTGCCTATGATTCGGTCAAAACAATGTACCGCGATAATTCTCTCAGTGGCTGGGTACGAAACATCCACTTCTGGTCTGGTAACCTGCTGGTGATTGTTACCATGCTTCACTGCTGCAGAGTATTTTTCACCGGAGCCATCGATCCGAGACGCGGAAAAAACTGGTATATTGGCTTACTTCTTCTTGGGTTAGTATTTTTTGCCAATTTTTCCGGTTACCTGTTACCTTGGGATCAGCTTGCCTATTGGGCGGTGACAATTTTTACCAGTATGCTTGGCTATCTACCCTTTTGGGGTGAGAATATTGTTCAGCTGTTTCGCGGCGGCAGTGAGGTTGGCCAGACGACCCTTTCTGTCTTTTACGGCATCCACATTGGTGTCCTGCCATTCCTCTTTACGATCCTGCTCGTCTACCACTTCTGGCTGGTGCGCAAAGCAGGAGGCCTCGTGAGAAGAAAAGTCAACGGTCACAATGCAGGAGACTTTGTACCGGTTATACCAAACCTGCTGGTACGTGAGGCTGCAGTGGGGCTGGCTGTTATCAGTTCAGTATTGGTATTTTCTGCCATGGTTGATGCTCCTCTGGACGATATAGCGAATCCATCCATGAGCCCTAATCCGGCAAAGGCCGCGTGGTTTTTCCTTGGCTTTCAGGAGTTGCTCATGCATCTTCACCCGACTTACGTAATATTTGTCCTCCCTTCCATTTTTTTCATCACATTGGTGACCCTTCCCTTCTGGCCTGGTGCAGTCAGTGCTCCCGGATATTGGTTCGACGGTAAAGGCGGCGGGAAAGTAGTGTTGCTCTCATGTTTTACCGGAATAGTAACCACTTTTTCTTTCATCCTTATTGATGATACGATACAGCGCAGTAGCGAAACTGTTACAGACTGGCTTAGCAGGGGGCTTCTACCCCTTTTAGGGCTGCTGTTTGTGACCATTGTCTGTTATTTTCTTCTGACGCGGACACTCAAGCTGAGCAGGGCCAGAACGGTGATGGCCTTCTTTACCTTTATCATTACCACGCTGGTCTGTTTAACCTTCACCGGTATATGGCTTCGCGGCCCTGGTATGGAACTGACCGTATTATTCTGAGAGAGCGCATTGAGATGAACGAATCAACCTTACCATCTGAAGATACCAACCAGAAACCGCATGGTAGCCTATCAACCAGGAGACGCTATCTGAACCGTATCTGGTCACTACTGACCCTATTGGCCATCGTTGAAATCAGTTGGCTGGGTGGCTCAATAGTCAAATCGAGAAAAAAGCGTGATAGCTCCAGAGAAAAGGACACCGTTATTACAGCGGGCGAAGCAGAAACCTTTTCCCGTAACTCGGTAACAGCCATTCGGGAAGGTCAGTTCTATTTGACCAGGCAGCAGGATGGAAGCTTTATCGCCCTGTCCCGGAGCTGTACTCATCTGGGTTGCTCACTCCCGTGGGATGAGAAGACAGCAAAATTTATCTGCCCCTGTCACGGTTCATCTTTTAACATCGCAGGCGAGGTTTTAAGTCCTCCTGCAACCCGTGGCCTGGACAGTTATCCCATAAGAATAGAAAACGGTATAATCCTGGTGAATATTGCAAAACCTGAAAAACGGTTGAGTAACACCAAACCGAAATCGGTGAAAATGTAACTATGAAATCATCAAAGCGTTCGTTCACCGAGACCGAAAGTGGGCATGGTGCCTGGGAGGTCATCGCCATTATTGCCGCCTGCCTTGCCCTACTCTCTCCTTTTCTTTACCAGTATCGGCAAACCTTCAAAATTTCTCCCCAGGACCAATCACAACCATATTTCAGTGGTACGGAGTCATGTCGGGAGTGCCACGATGATATCTACAAAAAATGGCACGGCTCAGATCATGACAAAGCAATGGCCATAGCTACAGAAGCAAACGTACTCGGCGATTTTGACAATGTCGCGTTTACTGACCCGTATAATGGGATCAAGAGCCGTTTCTTTAAGGACGGATCAAATTTTAAAGTGGAAACCGAAGGTCCCGATGGTACAAATGGAATTTTTACCATCACTCATACGTTCGGATACTATCCGCTACAGCAATATCTGGTGCCGTTTCCTGGTGGCAGACTGCAGTGTCTCTCCATTGCCTGGGATGTTGAAAAGAAGGCGTGGTATCGCCTGCCACCTTACGATGTAGACGGTCCTAAGGACTGGCTGCACTGGACCAACGGCGGCCAAAACTGGAACAGCATGTGCGCCGAATGCCACTCAACTCAACTTAAAAAAAACTATGACCTGGAAACAAACGAATACTCCACCACCTGGTTTGAAATCAACGTCGGTTGTGAAGCCTGTCATGGCCCCTCATCGCACCATGTGAAGTGGGCCAAGGTACCACCGATCGCCAGAAGGGACATAGAAAACTTCGGACTCACTGTAGAATCATCATACCTGTCTCCGAAAAAACAAATCGCGCTCTGTGCACCCTGCCACTCCAGGAGATATCAACTGGGGGACAACAACCATGACACAGACGAAATCCTCAATTTGCTGGTTCCCTCTCTGCTTAATGAAGCGCTCTATCATCCCGACGGCCAGATCAAAGAAGAAGTCTATGTGTATGGTTCGTACACGCAAAGCAAAATGTATCATCGAGACGTGCGCTGCAGTGACTGCCACGATGTGCACTCCTTGAAGACATTCAGTGACTCCAGCAAAGGCAATGAGCTCTGTCTTTCGTGCCACCGCGCCTCAGATTATGACGGTGAGCAACACCATTTCCATAAAAAAATGCATCAGGGCAAACCAAGCAACGGCTATCTCTGTGTGAAATGCCATATGCCGGGCCAACTGTACATGGGAATAGATTATCGGCCTGACCACAGCCTGCGGGTACCCCGTCCTGATTTGAGCAAGAAACTGGGCACGCCGAACAGCTGCTCAAGTAACGGGTGTCATAGCGACAAACCACTCGATTGGGTAGTGGAGAGTTATAACAAATGGTACGGTGTTAAAAGCAAACCACATTACGGGGAAATTTTTGCAGCTGCACGATCTCACGAAGAAGGACAGGGAGCAAATCTCCGTATGCTGGCGAGCGACAATCTTCTCCCAGAAATTGTGCGCTCTACAGCCCTCTCTCTTCTTCGCAATTATCCCGACCCGGAAAACAGTGCCAGTTATGTCAGTGCTCTGGCAAGTGATGCAGCTTTACTGCGCCATACTGCACTCGTCACCATGGATCAGCCAACAGTGGAGACCTCTCTCAAGCATATTGCCCCGAAACTTTACGATCATGTCAAAGCCGTCCGACTGGAGGCTGCGTTAAAACTGGCCGCAGTCCCTCAAGAAATGGTGCATCAGAATGACAGGCTGGCACTTCAGGAAGCCATCGAGGAATACCGGGCTGCGATGAAATACAATAGTGATTTTGCTCCTCAACGTTATAACCTGGGGAACCTGGCACGGATTGAAGGTAACTCTGACGAGGCTGTACAATACTACCAACAAGCGATTGAAATCGACGATCAGTTTTATCCCGCAAAGGTCAACCTGGCAATGCAATATAACCTGATCGGCCGGAACAAAGAAGCTGAGCAATTGTTGCGCGAAGTTGTTGACCTCAACCCTCGACTATACGAAGTTTCCTATTCACTGGGACTCTTGCTCGCGGAAGAACGCCGGTATGAGGAAGCGGCGAAATATCTGGGAATTGCTGCAGACGGTATGGTTGGATACTCACGCGTACGGTACAATCAGGCGCTTGCCTATCTGAAACTACAAAAATGGCAAAAGGGTGCAGAAACGCTTGAGAAAGCGATTTTGCAGGAGCCAACCGTTGAGGAGTATTTCATCACGCTTGCCGAACTCTATCTGAATTTCAAAATGTATGATCAGGCGCGCGCACTGGCTGAAACAGTCATCGACCTTGTCCCGAAGCATAGTGCGGCAAACAAGCTATTACATGAGATGAAAACCGGTCAAAACTGATCTCGGTTTTCCAGGTCAAAAATGAAATTTTACACGTTTTATAAATTCTTATCAGGGATCTTGGTGGGGTTAGATGGGGCGTGGGGTAATTACAGGTCAAAATAATCTAATAGTCGGTATGCCTCCTGCTCTTCCTCCGGCAGATCTAGATTGCCATCGATTTCACCGAACTCCTCGATTAGTTTCTTTTCTATCTCCAGATTTAGATCGAAAATGCCCACCCCTTTCATTTTCCAGTTTGTAAAGCGGGGTGATTGAATCTCCCGGGCGCATACCAGCAAAATATCACAGTGGCGGTGGTCTTTTTCAATGAGACGATAGGTCTCTTCTACCAGCTCATGAGAGCCTTCCAGAAATTGCAGGAAATGGTGCCTGGTGGCGACCAGTACCCCGTTGACACGCTGTGTGCGGTTTCGTGACATCGAAGCATAAAGGATATCGCGCAGGTTCTCTTTGTTCACCGGCTTGGTCGCGGTGCTCTTATAGATAATCCTGTACATTGGCAACCCCTCACCTTGACATTTTCTGCAACCATTGCAGCTGACAATTATATGACACTGCAACACTATAAGTAGTTTTTTCCGGTTTGCCCAAAACTGCCGGTATGGTGTCTGTTCTGCATCGCGCAATTTTATTGCAAATAACCAAAAAAATAGTAAATGTTGCATGAGTGACTAATTCAGCACCACATTTCCAACCCACCCGTGATTCGAATACCATGTTTCAAGATACTGACCACCCCCAACTGCCATTCCCACCACATACCCGCTGGGATGTCGAGGGTGGGAAAGAAGCCGGCATTTATACCTGGTTCAAGGAAATTGATGAAGAGCTTGAGAACGGCTGGGTGCTTTCCGGTTCGCAAAAAATGCTCATGCTCGGGGGATATTCGTATCTTGGGCTGAACAAACATCCTGAAATCAGTGATTCCGCGATCGAGGCAATAAAAAAATTCGGCACCGGGATGAGTGGCTCACGGTTTCTTGCAGGTACCACACATTTACATGCACGCCTCGAACAGAAAATTGCCCAACTCCACCAGAAAGATGATGCACTGATTTACAGCAGTGGCTATCTGGCAAACGTTTCGTCCATTGCCTGCCTGCTGGGTAAAAACGACTACATTGTCTGTGACAAATCAAATCACGCTTCAATTCTTGATGGTGCGAGATATTCACAGGCCAAGCTGATACGATATCCGCATAACGATTTGAACCGGCTGGCGGAAATCCTCCAGGAATTGCCCCATTCCTCACGGAGGCTGGTGATCACCGATGGGGTGTTCAGTATGTCCGGCAAGGTAGCCGACATCCCTGAAATTGCCCGGATTTGTAGAAAGCATCAGGCCCTCCTGATGGTTGACGAGTGTCATTCGATGTTTGTTCTTGGTGAGAGGGGTGGGGGAATCTGTGACTATTTTGGCATGAACCCGGATGATATCGACATCATCATGGCGACCCTCTCAAAATCAATACCGGCTGCTGGTGGTTATATTACTGCTTCTGAGAAAGTCATCAACTATCTCCGGCACGAATCCAGAGGCTTTATCTATTCCATCGCACTCTCATCAGCGATGGCGGCAACGGCCTTGAAAGGATTGGAGGTCTTTAGCAGGGAACGGGGTCCACTGGTTGCTAAGCTTCGATCAAACACCGAGCTCTTTACCAAAACCCTGAAAGCGCGGGGCATCGAAACCGGAAATTCGGCAACCTCGATTACACCAATTTTCGTCGGTAACCCGATCAAGGCAGCGGTTGCCGCGCGTCAGTGCCATGAGCAGGGGCTATACATCCATGCGGTATTTCCACCGGTGGTACCGAAGGACAAAGCCATCTTGCGCGCCTCAATTACTGCCAGTCATCAAGAAGATGATTTGCGAGTGGCTGCCGGGAAAATTGCTGATATCATCAATGGTCTGAATGACTCAGATTTACCTGAAATTTCCGGTTTCAACTTTTAAAAGAAAGGGTGAGTGGTATGAAGGTCCTCCTTCTGGCAATGCCGAACAGTTCAGATACCATGGAGACCAGTGTAAGAATGCCGAACCTGGCCCTTGTCTCAATAGCCGGGTCCCTTGTTGGCCATGAGGTTAAGGTTCTCGACCTGATCTTAAAAAAACCAGAGATAAAAAAAGCCATCACCACGTTGCTCGACGATTATGAGCCACAGGTCGTTGGCTTAAGTGGTATGACCTTCCAATTCAATACGCTGTTACGGATTGCCCGGTTCATTAAGGATAACCGCCCCACGATTAAAATTATCGTCGGTGGGTACCATGCGACTTTGATGTACCGGGAAATCTGCAACGAACAATCCGGTCAGCCTTTCGACTTTGTTGTTCGAGGCGAGGGTGAAGCGACCTTTAATGAGCTGATGAATGAGTTGGAGTCCACCAGCCCGGTATTCGAGTCGATCAAGGGTTTGAGTTACCTGAAAGGAGCGGACTGGCACCATAATCCACCCCGAGAACTGCTTGATCTTGACACACTGCCGCTGCCAAACAGATCCAGTCGCGTCGATCAATCGTTTCATATGCTCACCAAACCGATGGATGTTATTGAAACATCACGCGGCTGCCCCCATAATTGCAAATTCTGCTGCATCACTCATATGTACGGACAGCACTATCGGCAATTCCCCATTGACCGGGTGGTTGAAGACCTGAGGGTAATCAAGCAGAACGGTACCAAAGCCGTCTTCATTGTTGATGACAATATCACCCATTCGATCGGCCACCTTACACGGGTATGCCAGGCAATCATTGATCATAAGCTCAATGATCTGGAGTATATGACCCAGGTCACCGCCGCTGGAATGGCAAACAATCCGGAGTTGGTTGAGCTCATGAGCCGGGCAAATTTTACCACCGCGTTCGTTGGTTTTGAATCAATGGACCCGTCAGCGCTGCGTATCATGAAAAAGCCAACCAGCCCGGAGATCAACCAGAAAGCCGCAACCAATCTGAGGAAGCACAATATCGGTATTATCGCCGGTACCATTGTCGGCTTCCCTGATGACAATGAAGAGTCGGTCAAGAAGCAATTGGCCCAGATCCGAGGCCTTATTCCAGATGCAATATATGTGCAGTACCTGACACCCTATCCAAAAACACTACTCAGGGATGAGATGCTCGCGGCAGAGTTGGTGGTGGAAAAAGAGGACTTTTCACAATACGATGGATTCAGTTGCGTCGTCAGGACGAAACATTTGAGCAGGGAGGAGCTCTACCGCATCAAAAAGATCGAATGCATGAAAGGGTATTTCAATCCCAAGATGGTGTGGAGTAACTACTTTCTGAAACATCATTTTCTTGCCTTTCTGATCCACGAACTCAAAAACATCCAGATGCTCATTATGAACATCTTTACGCTGAAACAACGAAAGAACAATATCGATATTTAATTCAGTTACCGGGCTAATAACCCATCAACCCGCAACATCGGCTGCAAACCGGCATCAGCCCCTCCCGTTGCAGGCTTTGCCTGAACTCCAGATATCGCTCTGAATTCCACAACTCGTGAATGGTCTGCTCTTTGACATTGCCAACGACATAATCATGATAGTCTCGACAGGGCGACATATCGCCATTGGCATTAATCTCAACTGCTTGAAATATTGATCGGCATTCAGAATAACCAAAGGTCTCTGAATGATCGGTATAATAGCGTCGTAATTCCTCCCCAGTTCGAAAGTCGGGGATAAACGTTACCGCAGGAGCAGTGCTTTTCAGAGCATGTGAACGAGCACGCAGTTCAGCCATCTGCTCCTTCAACATTTCGTATTCGTTCGGTTTCCAACCGCCGATCCAGCCACGGTGAAGTTTAGGTTTGAACCCAAAACGTTTAGTGAAGTCATGCTCATGATCCAGGGCACGCTCTTCATCAATCCACCAGGATAGATAAAAGACAAATATGTCGACGGAAGATTTAAAGGTTTCGTAAATATCGACAAGGTGACCAATATTCTCTTTTGAGATAACACTCAATGAGGCGACAATTGGCAGTTGAGTTCTTCCTTGACGGAGCTCTTTCAACGCCTCAAGGCCAGCCAAGATCTGGCTGAACGCGTCTGCACTGCCAACCGCCGGTCTCAAACGGTTATGCAGTTGGTGATTGTGACCATCAATGGACAATTGTAAGAGATAGAGCCCGGCTTGTTTGAACGCTTCGGCATAGCTCTTGAGTTGATGACCATTGGTCACAATTGAGGTTGGCAGGTTATACGCTGAGGCACTATCCAGCACCTCCCGTAAATCCTGGTACATGGTGGGCTCTCCACCCCAGAGATAGAGGTTCGGTCGATGGCCATGCGCCACCAGATCAGTAAAAAGTGTTCGGTAACGCGCACCTGATACCTCCGCCTCTCGCAGTGACGCCAGATTTTTGTCACGTAAATAACCATTTTCTCCCCACTGACCACAAGTGTGGCACCTGAGGTTGCAGATGTCGGTAATACGAATTGAAAGCTGGTGAATCTTCCGCGCTTTTCCCTTCTTACGTTGCGGATTCAGCAGGGGAAAAAGCATTTTCTCAGCCTGAATCCGGGCAAGCTTCAAGCCAATAAACGGATGGGGGATAAGCATCCGTGCACCTTTGATAATCGCTGGTATGGAGATATTCGAATATCTGCTTTTTGGCATCGGAAAAGTCGTCTACTCACCTGTAAAGTGAGGGGGTGATCTCTGAGGTTCTGTCAGTCTGTAACCGAACCAGGGAGTATTGGTGAACCCTGAAACGCGGCTTTCTCAGGGTTGCACTTTGTTCAAGAATTCTGTTTACCATTAATTTCAATTAATCTATAGTTTCAATACCTTTCTCTACTACTTTTAATCATAATCGGGCAGCGCACAGGACTGGGCCAGGCATCATGACGCAGCATATTGTCAAAAACAGCCTTTCTATTATCATACCTGCATACAATGAGGAAAGTGCGATCTCCTCAACCGTTAACCGCTGTCTACAGGCAGCTGCCAAGCTTAAGGACACCCAGGGTCTTGAGCAAATTGAAATCATTGTCGTAAATGATGGAAGCACCGATCGTACCCCTGACATCGTTGCAGAAATCAGCGGGGTAAGGTTGCTGAGTTTCCCTGAAAATTTCGGTTACGGTGCCGCCATCAAATATGGTTTTTCCCAGAGCAGTGGCGAGTACCTGGGATTTCTCGATGGAGACGGCACCTGTGACCCTGAATTTTTCAAACCGATGCTTGAGCTGCTCCTTGCAAGTTCCGCTGATCTGGTAACCGGTTGCCGCATGCACAATCAGAGCAAAATGCCCATCGTCAGGCGAGTGGGCAACTTCCTCTATGCGCGGATGATATCACTACTCACCGGTTTCAAGGTCAAAGATACCGCCAGTGGAATGCGGGTGATCAGACGATCAAGCCTGCCGGAGCTTTATCCACTGCCAGATGGTCTGCACTTTACTCCGGCGATGACCTGCAGAGCATTGATGAAAGACCGGATGGTCCTGAAAGAAATCGACATGCCCTATCATGAGCGACAGGGTATTTCAAAGCTCTCAGTGGTCAAAGATGGGCTGCGTTTTCTGTTGGCAATACTTGATATATCGCTCACCTATCGTCCGCTCAAGGTGTTTGGTAGAATTGCCATGACCTTTCTGGTTATTGCCCTGCTTTATGGTATCAACCCGCTCTACAATAAGCTGGTGTATAACAGCCTCTCTGAGGGCAGTATTTACCGACTGCTCACAATCAATACGCTGATTCTTGCCGGTATGACCCTATTATCAATTGGCATCGTCGCCGAACGAATTGCCTTATCACTGAATGGCAGCAATCGAGATTACAGCATATTTGAGCGAACGCTGCTCTTCCTGTTCTCCGTTAGAAAAATGATGGTGGCAGGACCCTTTCTGATACTTCTCGGTGTCCTGCTCAATATCGGTCCTATTCTGGATTACTTAACGACCCTGCAAATCTCCTACCATTGGGGATACATCTCGACAGGAGCACTGCTGGTTCTTGCCGGTCTGCAACTCTCCGCCCTGGGAGTATTTGAAAGACTGATTGAAACCATTGTTCAGGAATCAAAAAACAGTGTCCAATGAACATCCGGGAAACCAAACGAACCGTCCTTCTGGTTTTCTATGAACCTTTGATGAGCGGGATCAGTCGGCACATCGAGCTGATCTTGCAGAGTGTCGACCAAAAAGAATTTGAGTTTTATATCATCGTTGCCAGCAGCGACGAAAAACTGATCAAACGTTTTTCAGAACTGATCCCTCCCCACCATTTGATGGCCGTAAAACCAAACCGCTTTTTTTCCTGGCAGGGTATGATGCGGCTTCGTTCATTTCTCAACAACAACCGGGTCGACATCATACACCTGCATAATCTACAGACCCTGGTATGGGGATATGGTGGGCTGTTAAGCGCTTCGGCAAAAGTACCAATCCTTTTTACCCCGCATATCGACACTCGCTGCGGCGGCTGGTTTGAGTGGCTACTGCGATCGCTCTGGCGGCTTTGTAATCCTTTCACCGAACTGCTCATTGCGCTGACTGATGAGCAAAAAAAATGGTTCCACCGTTATGGTATTACCGCTCGCTCGGGAGTAAAGGTGATCAACAACCACCTGGACCTCAACCAATTGGTCACAAGTCAGACTTCGGTGGACTCTCGCCAATCAAAGCATGATTTATTCCGCGATGGTTGGTTGACCATCACTCAGATCGGTCGCCTTGATCGGCAGAAAAACCCGTTCATGATCGTAAGTGCGGCAAAAAGATTACGCGAACATCTGCCAAAGGTGCAGTTTCTGCTGATAGGGGATGGCCCTTTGCAAGCGCAGCTCACTGAAACAATAGTGCGGCAAGGATTAGAAGATCACGTCATCCTGGGGGGATATCGAGGTGATGTAGGAACCATCATGAAAAACAGTGATATCATTTGTCTAACCTCACGTTGGGAAGGACATCCCTATGTATTGCTTGAAGCCGCAGCGCTGAAAAAGCCGATCGTCGCTTCAGATATTGCAGGAAACAGGAGCATCATAGAAGAGGGTAAAAGTGGTTTCCTGTTTCAGAATATCGAGGATTTCACCAGCCGGTTGAGCCAGTTAATCCAGTCACCAGATCTGAGAAACCAACTGGGCCTTTGTGCCTATCAGCAAAACGAAAAGCTTTTTCACACCGAGCACATGGGGTTGTGTTATCATGATATCTATCGAGGCAATTATCAGGCCCGCACCCATGAAAATGAAAAAGAGCTGAAATGAAAGATCAGCGCCCTTTTATCTCAATCATCATCGCCATCTTTAACGCCCAGCAGACGCTTGCCAAATGTTTAAGCTCGATTGAAAAACTTGATTATCCGAATTTCGAAATTATTGCAGTTGACGATGGTTCAACAGATTCAAGTGCTGAAATATGTCAAACATTCCCTTCGGTTCGGTTCATCTCCCAGGACAATAGTGGGCCATCAGCCGCCCGTAACCGCGGTGTTTCCCTGGCCAAAGGGAATATCATCGCCTTTACCGACGCCGACTGTATCGTAGATTCGGACTGGCTGAACGAACTGGTGAATGGTTTTCATTCTGATCAGGTTGCAGGGGTCGGAGGAAATCAGCTCAGTCCTGCAGATGAGTCTGCTTTTGGCAAGCTTGTGCAGGATGGCTTTCACCTGCTCGGCTTTGCCACATCCTACGCTCAAACCCCTACCCGGACCACGGCCGTCTCGCACAATCCCAGCTGTAATGCGTCTTATCAAAAGCAGATTTTCGATGAACATGGAGGCTTTGACGAATCACTTTGGCCCGGTGAAGACCTTGACCTGGACACCAGACTTCTCAATAGTGGCAAAATCCTGGTAAGACAGCCAAGGGCAATCGTCAGACATTATCGCCCTGCCACTTCCACTCAGCTTGCCCGTATGATGTCTCGATACGGCCGGTCAGCCCGAAAATTGCATTACCGGTATGGTATTTTCAGACCACTGAACCTGCTGCCTTTTCTCACTCCTTTTGGCGCTCTGGCCTGCGGTTTACTGATGTTCTTCTACCCGATTGTTCTAGCTGTGAGCCTGGTTATTGTGCTGGGTCTGTTCGGGTGGCAGGTGATGGTTTATCGATCACTTTCTCGAGCAGCCACCTTGATCTGGATAATTGTGCTCATTGTGGCAGCTTGGCACACTGGTTATTACCGTGAAATGTTCCAAACGATTCAGACATAGCGGGACCCGAGCAACCGGCGCGCGGGTTGCTTCAGCGCATAGAGCCAGTGCAGACCTGTTTTCGAGGCCAGGGTATAGCCGCTTTCTTTGAGAAAAGATCTGAGAGGCAAATAAAACGCAGGCAAACGTTTTTTTTGCCATGACCGAGGTGTGTTCTGCCAGGTTTGCTCAAGGCAGTCCCTGAACCAACTCACATAATCGCTGGTTCCAGACATCTCCCCGACAGTCTGGCGCGCATTTGCTCCGAGCCGAGAAAGCTCCTGCCTGCTTTTGCCAAGATTGGTTATTGTCTGGGACATTGCGCTGATTTCCCCAACCTCAAAACAATACCCATTCACTCCGTTGTCGATGATCTCCGCCGTCCCGCTGACCCTGGTAACCAGCGGCACACACCCGTGTGCCATTGATTCGAGCATGGAAATGGAAGTCCCTTCATACTCTGATACCAGTATAGAGAGATCAGCCTTTCGGTAGCATGAACCCATTTCATCAAAATCGACCTGACCATGACAGGTAATACGTTGCGCAGCAGCTTCCGGAAGCTTCGTTATCAGAGACCTCAGATAACCCTGATCTCGGCCGGCACCATAAATATCCAACAAAAAGTCCGTCTGCTGGCGATTCAACAGAGCCGCGAGCCCAACCAGATCCGAGATCCGTTTCTGACGTTCTGTCAATCTTCCCCCATAGAGCAACCTCAATGGAGCATCAGGACTGCTATACGTTCTCGGCTGGTCGTCAATCGAGATAAAGGCATGGGGTTTAACCATGATATCAGAAGCACGATGAGGCAACAGAACCTTAAGGCGATCCCCGATCTCTCGACTGACAGCGATGAACAGATGTATGATCGATTCAAACTCAACGAGCCAGTGGTAGTAGTCCTCCATGTCTGTATGAGCAACACCGATCACTCTCATCTCGTCAGGATGGTTCAAACTGAGCATGGCGCAGGCTGCATAAGCACCATATGAATAGTTCGGGATAAATACGGCAGGTAGCATGGTCTGGTAGTGCGCGACGTATGTTTCAACATCACTTTTGCGCAGGAACCAGTTATTGGGATGAAGCGGATGTACACAGGCGGTAATATCTAGATTTACAGATGAAGCAGTAACCGCCTCAGCGAAATCCTGGCAATGATTTATGAGGACGACCCTCTCTCCTTTCGCCTGCAATTGAGTGCCCAACTCCAGGCTCCAGGTGGTTGTCCCCCCCAAGGTAAAACCATTGGGTAAAATAAACGCAGCTTGGTAGCGATCACCCATCTGAACCGTCAATACCCCTTGTGATCAATCTGTATTTTATTTATGATAAAAAACCGTTTTGATTGAAAAATCCGGCACAACCAACCGAGCAGCATGAAAATTCTCTTTATCATACATGACTTTCTGCCCACCCATCAGGCGGGCTCCGAAATCTATACCTACCTGTTAGCCAGGGAATTGTCAAAAAATCATGACGTGCTGCTGTTGTTCACTGAAATTCATAACCAGAAAACCTACCGGGTTACCTCCAGAACCTATCAGGGACTGAATTGCCTTGAAGTCTACAGACCATGTGCGGATCCCCTCAAGGATAGTTCATACAATGATGCAAAGATGGCGGAGATTTTCAAAAGTGTGCTGACTGAGTTTGACCCGGACGTAATCCATCTCCAGCATCTGCTTTTTCACTCGCTGGGGTATCCTGCAATTGCCCGTGATAAGGGCATCCCGATTATCTTTACCCTCCATGATTATTGGCTTACCTGCCCTCACTGGGGACGACGAATGAAAGATAATCTGGAACTCTGCCATGAAATCGATGTTGCCCAGTGTGCAGAGTGTATGCAGGGCTCATCCGAGCCGCAATTTCACTCACTGGTCACCAGGATTTGCCGACTCCTCGGATTTCGGGGAAACATAAACCATGCAAAAAAGTCGATAGAAAAACGACTTCAAACGGTCCATCAGCTTATACACGATATTGATCTTTTTATCTGCCCGTCACCCTTTCTGACAAAAACGTTTGCCGATTTCGGGGTTCCCGAAGAGAAACTCAGTCTCATAAGCCATGGCTTTGAGACAACCCGATTTCAGAAAAAAAAGGGAGTAAGAAGCAACGGGCTCCGTTTTGGATATATCGGTACAATATCCGAACACAAAGGAATCCATGTCCTGGTAGAGGCCTTTAGCCAGCTCCCCGAAAAAGAAGCGACACTGGAGATTTATGGTGATCTGGACTGGTTCCCATCCTATAGCAAGCAACTCAAGAGTGCAGCCAACTCATCGGGTATCAGGTTTCACGGGGCAGCTGCAAACGAAGCAATACCTGACATCTTGAACCGGATCGACATTCTGGTAGTCCCATCCATCTGGTTTGAAAACTCACCGCTTACGATCCATGAAGCATTCCTTGCAGGGGTGCCGGTGATCACCTCGAATCTCGGCGGTATGGCTGACCTGGTAACCCATCAGGTAAACGGTCTGCTTTTTGAAGTCGGCAACACTGATGATCTGGCAGAAAAGATGAGCCTGCTGATAGCGCAACCCGACCTGGTTGGACAACTCCAGCAATCTATCCCGAAGGTGAAAAGTATCAAGGAAAACGGTGCGGAGATCGAAGCGCTCTATCACAGGCTGATTCGCACCGACTCCGTCGATTAGTGGTTGTTCTGAATATTACACCTGCTCAGACATCAACGCGTTGAGCCTGGCACGCAACTCGACGTCAGACAGATCTTTCATACCGCAGAGTCCCTCCAATCGAGCCCAGAATGATTCATCGGCAGCAATGTCCTGCTGCCCCGCAGGGAACTCAAAACTGGGGACAGAATCGATGATTTGCTGTTGACCGAGATATGAACCGGCAACCATCATCGCCGCCCCGATCCTCAGGGTTTCCTGTCCCTGAACACTCAAACGTAATGTTGGATCAGAAGTCAATAGCTGCTCAAAAAAGACCCGGTGCCGCGATTTCAACTCCAGCATCAGAAGTGTCTGAAGTCTGCTCATGTGCAGAAACCTGCCGGAATACTCACTGAGGAGTCGGTAAAGCTTCCTCATCACCGAATTACCAACAGCAAATCCGGTGAGTCGTGTAAAAAGTGTTTCTACTTGTCCCTGATTCTGTTCAGAGCGAGCTGGTTGAAATGCAATACTGTTGCCTGTTTTAATCATCTGGTTCACAGCTTCCCAGCCTCGCTCCATTTCTTCAAACAATTCAGGCTTTGATTTTACCGATTGAGCGTTGAGAGAAGTAAATCCAGCGTACCGTTTTGCCTGATCGTGCAACCAGTTCACAGTCGTTGTGATCTTTTTCCGGGTTAATCCATCGTGAAAATCGCCGAATAGAGCAGCCATGGTGACACTTTCGACAAACGAACGTTTCAACTCATACCCAAGCGTGCGATTATGGGAATGGAATACCTGGGCATCAGGCTGCCAACAAAGCGTATAGTGATTTTTTAACGCCTCAATTGCCCATGCCACATCCTCTGCATAAGGAACATCAGGAAACGGTATATTCTGCCATACTGATTTCTTTATGCATCCGTTCACATTATCGAACCGGGCAAGGCGTTTCTGCGTCTCAAGCCCCAGGGACTCCCATGACAAACCCTTGGGAATGGCTTGCATTTGTTGCTCTCGATAGTGTTGCGACCAGGAGTTATACCAGTTTACCTTGCAGGACCTGCTTAACAGTGTCGCGTTGTCACGTGAAACCTGCTGGCCAAACACCCCTGCAACTTCCTCGTTCAAGTGGGCAGGCATGACCAGTGAGGAGAGCCAGTTCTCGGAACAAGGAATCGCATCCTGAACGGTCAGCACGCAATACTCACCATGTGCCGCACCAATCGCTACATTCCTGGTTCGGGCGTGGTGAAAATCGTGACGCTCTATCTGAATCAAGCGCACCGGATAGCCTTGACAGAATGAAAGCGATCCATCAGTTGACCCAGAGTCGATGATAATCACTTCAAAACCCAGCTCACACTTTTGCTTAAACAGTGTTTCAAGCAGTGTTTTGAGCCCTTCACCCGGATTACGGGTCGGTATGATTACCGATACCTGTTCAGTCACCCCTGGCCTCGAGCAGGTTATCGCCACACGTTTGGATGAGCATTTAATGAGTCCCTCCCGTCAACTTGTTCAACAGTTCCGGAGTAAAGGTAAATTTCTCAGCCAGGTGAGGGTAGCGCGCGACCAGCAACGCTTCCAAATCGTCTAGAGAATCCTCATTATAACGATCTGAGATTTTTCGGTAGAGTAACACTTCAACCTCTTTATCAAGAAGGAAACGTTGATTGACCAGCTGATACTGAGCGCCAATGCCCTGACCACTTATCAGCCGGGATCGCAGGATGGAAACTACCAGTTGATCATTCTTGTCGGGCAGGTGATACTGCAACGGGTTGGTCGTTATCACATATTGTGCATCGAAGAAATGAAAGGGAAAACCATCGCGCTTATCGATATCGTTGGTGATCGCTATCCCCTCGCAAAACTCATATGATTTCTCACCATAGGCACATAAATTATAGAGAATCGTAAAATTGAGCTGCCTGCCACTGGCGAGTACATAGATGCTGTTCGCGGTCTCCATCTCAAGTTTGTCAAAATACTCAAGCAGAGCATGCAGCTGATCAAGGTCTCCACGGATCATCGGGTAATGCCGAAGTTCTGGAAAGAGTGGTGATCGTGCCACAAATGAGTTTTTCATGCTCGGATAAAACATCACCGCAAAATTTGCCAACAGTAAAATTCCGACGACGAGAGAGATTACCCTCCTGATTATAATTGATGAGGTGCATAACAGCAGGCGGTAGAAACAATATATCGAGAAACTATAAACCGCAGGAATAAGAATATAGTAATGATGCGTGCCCAGATCCTGGGTCCGGATAAACAGCAGCAGGGAAATCCAGAACTGCAGGAACATGATCAAGGCAGGACGCCGTAACTGCGTCTTCGTAAGCATCAACCCACAGCCAACAGCAGCCGTGAGAAGTGACATGGTTCCAAAATGGATATGCAATACTCTCATCACTCCCGCAAAATCGGAGGTGTATTTATATCCTGAGTAGATATCACCGTAGTCGGTCGTGAGCATCTGTATGCCAATGGGCGTGGCGACAACCAGGAAGCAGATCAGTGAACCAAAGCCAAGGACACTCAGGCGGGCCAGGACCGGCAGATACAATTTGAGTTGAAACCGGTTGCGCAACAGGCTCAAACCTGCAGTTTCAAAGGTCACCGCCAGCAGGAAACCTGCCACCCAATAGGCATACCAGCGGCGAAACAATACCAAGAGACAGAGCAAGCCGGCCAGGATCATGATTTCCCGATAGTCATGCTCAGCCAACGGCTTTGGCAAAGAAATAGTCCAGATCAAAAACACCATGACCAGACCACCGGTACCGACATACCCATAAAGCAGAGGCGTCCAGAGCTGAGGAGAAATCATTAACCCCAGGAAACCAATACAGAAAATCACCTGCCGGTTTTGTTGGTTGTCATTGACGAGCTTCGTAAAAAAGCAGGCGAATGAGAGCACCGCAGGAAATGCGAAGGTGAGGGCCAAGCCGGTAATAAAAGCAAGACGCGAATTTCCGGCAATAGATTGCCAGGGAAGCAGCAGCACGGTGGCTAGATCATTATACTCAGAGTACCTGATAGAGTAGATAACCTGCTTTAGTGCACCGATGGGTTCCGTCCCGAACCATCGACTAAGGTGGTGAAGTCTTATCCAGTAATTAGCATAATCGTAGTAATAAACGGTCTGTTCGCTGCGGACAAAGCTGATCGCAAACACCAGCAGCAATGCTGCTGCACTAAAACAGAGTGCAGACGCAGCTGGATTTCTCTTCACCAGTGAATACGGATGGTGTATCAGTTTCACGGCTCTCCCCTGAGCAGATCGCGATACGATATCAAGGCGATATTTTTTTCAGCCAGAAAATTTTTGATCTTTGGATCGATCAATGTTTCAAGTTCTTGCTGCCAATGATATCCCCAGGTAGCATAAGGACTCTGCGGATCAGCAATTCCAGGATGACACATGATTTCTGTCACACCATGCTCGGGAAGACCCGCAATGATGTCATACAGCTTTTTGCACACCAGTTGTCCCCCGTCAAGAAAACCCCGGAAATGGTCACTGCAAATGAAATTCTTTGTGACTTTCCTGCACAAATAATTCAGGACGATCTGCTGGGCCAGTCGCGGATAACGATACAGTTTGAAAATCAATGCCGGGGATTGGGACTCACATGGAATTCTGATTGCATTGATGTTATATTTCCGTGCCAGTTTTGTTACCAACTCGAAGATCCCCGGCAACATGTGCAGATGCTGATGACTGTCAATATGGGTGATGGTCAACCCTGTTGAAAGCACTTTTTCACATTGGGCAGCAAGTTCGAGATCGATCTCCTGTTGGCTGATCTTTCCTGTACAATACCGGACGACAAATGACCAGGCTGAGGCGAAGAAGACTCCCTGTCCAGTGAGTAGTGTGGGAATTTTTGCTGGTTCGGCAACGGGGGTCGAACCAACAAGAGTGAGGTGAATACCGATATCGAGATCTGGGTTTGCCTTGGCGATTTGCACAGCTGAAGAAAACGTCTCCCCTCCGGCCACCAATGAGGTAGAGGTAACTACTCCTTCGCGATAGGCGTGCTGAATCCCCCGATCAATGTGATCGGCCATGCCAAAATCGTCTGCATGTATGATCAACTGAGTCATGCGAGATGATCCGGTTGAGACTCGATTTGTGACCATTCAACTTCTGCAGATGTCTGCAGCGTCTCACCCTCATCATTACAGTACTCAGCGATGATATAACGAGGCCGATTCATCACTTCTATCAGAATCCTGCCAACATACTCGCCAATAATACCGATCAGGATGAACAACACCCCAAGCAAAAAGGAGATAATGGCCACCGAAGACGCCCATCCGGGAATAGCCGTGCCCGAAACAAATTTGGAATAGAAAGCATACAAAATGCCTGAAAAAGCCACCACGCTGGTTAGCAGTCCAACCGCTGTGGCAATACGTAACGGGATCACTGAGAAAGAAGAAATCCCGTCCCAACCGAGTCGAAGCATTTTTTTCCAGGAATAGCCACTTTTGCCTTCAGACCTGCGAGTTGCCTGGTAGCGGACTGCCGTGCTGTTAAAACCAACCCACTGTACTATGCCGCGCAAAAATAGCCCTGCTTCTTTAAATTGCAGTACTTCGTCCAGAACAGAACGGTCCAGCAGCCTGAAATCGGCCATACCAGGCTGAATATTGACGCCGCTGCAAAAGGTAAATATCCGATAATAGATCTTTGAAGTGATTTTTTTCAGCAGCGAATAATCTGCAGGGTCCTGGCGAATAGTATGCACAATCGCAAAGCCTTTATGCCACTCTTTTACCAATTCCGCAATCAGATGGGGGGGATGCTGCAGATCGCCATCCATGGTCACAACTGCCCGACCACGAGCATGCCTCAAGCCTGCAAAAAGTGCATATTGATGACCAAAGTTTCTGGCCAGGCGGACTCCTTTTACCACTCGGTTTTGGCGATTCAATGTCTGAATCGTTGCCCAACTGTCATCACTGCTCCCGTCATCCGCAAAAATGATCTCCCAGGAAATCTGCAAAGTATTGACGACTTTTTTTATCTCTTCAAAAAGGCGCTGCAGATTCTGCTGCTCATTGTAAACAGGCACGACTATCGACAGCTCGCATCCTGCTTTTACTTTGTCCGCCATAACCCCACCGGTTTATGATGAAAACAGATTGAATTCATATCACTAACCGCTCAACTCTCTCATTGCAATTACTTTCCTGCCACTCATTGGTTTGACATTTTTTTGAGCTGGCTTTAAAGCCAGCCATGCGTTTTGTACCATTCAATGGTCTGTGACAACCCCTGCTCCAGACGATACGCTGGAGTAAAGCCCTGTTCATTGAGCATTGCACCATTGCCTACCCACCCTGCCTGCTTTATTTCAGACCATTTATCCCTGTTCAAGCTTAACGGTTTTCCTCTAACCCGACCAATCATCTCTGCGAACTGACAGCTAAGCCAAAGCAGCGGCAGGGGCAGAACAATAGTACGGGAACGGGGGTTGAGCATAACAGCAGCGCAATCAATGATCTCTTGCCATGGGTACACACCACCATCGGAAATATGGTATCGTCTTCCGACCATCTCCTTCGATGATGATACAAAGCGGAGTCCACTCACCAAATCCTCCACGTGAATCAAAGAAACCGGAAAAGGTCTGAATCCGTGTATCACCCGGATCCCCGTTCGAATTGCTTTAAAAAGCGGTAGAAGTGCTTGATCATAAGGACCATAGACAATTGGTGGCCTGACAATGATCGAAGGAATGGTGTTGAACTCTTTTAAGATCACCTGCTCAGCAGCCAGTTTTGAGCGTCCGTAGGCGGAGACCGGCTGCGCATGCGCTTCTGGTGAGAGACCGGGCGATTGTGCACATGGTCCCGCTGCTGCCAACGAAGAAACATAGACCAAACACTTCAACTCCTTTGCCTCGCCACCGAGTTGCTGCAACAGGTTTCTCGTTGTCTCCACATTTCCCTGATCGTATTCATGCGCACCATGACCACTTGTTACTCCGGCTACATGATAAACCACCTCGATCTTTGAAAGATGACCTCGAAGTGACAGGGGGCTCGCAAGATCCGCCTGCAACCATTCTCCAGTTCCAGAATAAAGGTCATATCGTGACATTGGATCGCGATAGAGACAGAGGACCCTATCGCCTTGTCCGAGGAGCTCGGAAACAAGGTTTCTACCGATAAAACCCGTTGCCCCGGTCACCAGTACTTTCATGATTTTTCCGTTATTTCCATGTCACTATTGGGTCGAATGATCATTGTTACCCGTCCACGCATGGTGACTCGATAACTGATTCCCGACCATTCGATCTCATTCTTGATCATACTCGCCAAATGGCTTGTGGTACTGAGCAGCAGTGCAATCAATGAGGCGAAATACCAGTGGAGCAGATTGCCTGGTTCGGGGTGTTTTTTATACAGAACACTCACAAAAAGAATAAAGCAGAGCAGGACGGTACCTGAAGCAAATAATAACGGGGAGCCCCAGAAAAAAAACACGCTCGATCCTGCCAACAGGAGCGAACCACAAACTAAACTGCTGGCCAGGTAACTGACCAGTCCGGTCAGGAGCCAGAGCAGAGGATGAATATATTTCAGGTATGCCCACTGCCGAATCAGCCACTTCTGCAAACCAGTAACACTCTGGTTCGAAAGATTGGTTGCAAGATCTGGTTGATCGGGTATGGCAATGCCAATCTTGTGCTGAGAAAGCAGCCAGGACAGGCTCACATCATCAACAATATTTGTTGACCAGAGCTCAATCACTTTTAGGCTATCGAAACAGTCAGCACGGATTGCAGTGGCCCCTCCCCAGGTTTGTCTGCAACCAGGGAGTTTCCTTATCTGGCTGAGAAACTGTACACATACTGCCTGAGCATTGACAAAGATCCCTTTTTTTTCGGAGTATACCTGATGGTAGCCAGAGCTTACCATCGCTCCTTCAGTGATTGGTTTTATCAAGCCGCTCAACCATGAATCATGTGCCCGGTGACCTGAGTCGCAGAAAACGAGAACATCCACCGAACCCTCCACACTTTGTACGCCAGCGATCAAGTTCCAGTTTTTCTGGGAGCAGTGCTCGGCTTTTCCTGCGATCACGACCCGACTGTGAGGGTAACGTTGAGATAAATCCTCTGAAACGGAGAGTGCCTCATCACTGCGATCGGCAACAACCATTATCACCTGGTAGGAAGCCCCCTTTTGCCTCATAAGACTCTCCAGATTGAGCCTTTGAGATGGTGTGGCACCGGTTACCGGTACAATCATGGCTATTTCTGGTTTAATCATATTCAGTCTATTTCAGTTCAGTAGTGCGACCTTCCTGCATAAAACCAGACCTCAGGAGTCCATTCACCCTATGATTCTCACAAATGTCTTCAAAAACCTGAAATCATAAGAACTATTCAAGAGATTGTGCATCATACCGTTCCCATCTCAGACAATCAAGCATTAGGTCATACCCACATATCTCAACCACAAAACGTTTTCGACAAGCAGCTCTGTATTATGCAGCATTCTATTGCTTTTTCATGAAGAAATGTTTCAATAATCTCAACCACTCCGGAATTATTGATCGGTTAACTTAGCAAGGCTTCTCTGGGGACCCCTAGGTTATGGCACGAATCCTTTACGGTGTTCATGGCATTGGCCACGGACATGGCATGCGGGCACTGACGATTGCCCGGGCATTCAAGGACCATCAGTTTCTGTTTCTCTCCGATGGAGATGGACAAAAACTACTCGAACATGATTATCAGGTCGAGCAGATCCCAACCAGTGGCTCTCCAGCCTATAATCACGCAATGCCATACTCCCGGGCTGTTTCCTCATTCTTCAAAAACAGATCAGATAAATCGGCTCGAGTGCATCTTAAAAAGATAATCGGTCAATTCAGTCCAGATCTTTGTATCTGTGATTATCACGATGCCAGTCTTGCGATCGGCAAAACACTTGGTATCCCCTGCATTACTCTTGATCATCAGCATGTGGCCCTGGCAAAACACCCGAATCTTCCCTGGCTCAGGAAGATGGAGCTAGCACTGATGAAAATCGCCTGCAGCATCCAGTTTCGTGCAGCAGACCAACACGCAGTTATTTCCTTTTTCAGACCAGACTCAGTGGCTAAAAAGCTCAAACTTTTTCAGCCACTGCTCAGATCAGAGGTGGTTGAACAAAGTGTCAGCCGCCGAGGACATGTCCTTGCCTACCACGGTTATTCAACCACTCGCCACTTTTATGCCTTCCTTGCCCGACTGCCCTATCCGGTCATTTGCTACGGAGCTGACCGTGAGGAGAAAAATGGCAATCTATGGTTCAAAAGAAAACGTACTCATGAATTCCTTAACGATCTTGCTTCAGCGGAGTTTGTGATCAGCAGTGCAGGACATTCGTTATTATCCGAATCACTGTATCTCAACAAGCCAATAATGGCCTTTCCGATCAGAAATGCAGCTGAACAATATCTGAATGGGTTTTACCTGGAAAAACTAGGATACGGTTTGATGAATGATGCCTTTGCTCCATCCTGGTCCCGATTTGAGAGATTCCAGAAGAACCTTGATCAATATCGAGAAACGATTGCAAAAAATCAATTCAATGGGAACCAGGAGATTTTTCGTTATCTTGATCAATTGTTTTCAGCTTCAGCCAGAAACGGGGGGATGCCCTCCCCATGACGACAACGAACTGTCTCTGTCTGCGTAACGGGTTTCGCTTCTGGCTTGACAATACGTACTATCTTTCGGTTTATAGGAATATACGCTTTGCGATGATAGGTAAACCATCATGACACCCCGTATTCTCTTTGTATCATCAAACATTCACACTCCCTGGGGGGGCAGTGAAGTACTCTGGTATAAAACGGCCTGCTCCCTGCTCAGGCATAATCGTGCCCAGGTTGGTGTTACCTCGCCTGACTGGGGTTTTACGCCTCGTCATATTGGTGAGATCATCGCGGCAGGGGGTACGCGCTTTGAGCATCCAAAAGACCCGGGTCGCCCGCTCCAATTCGTGATTTCCCGGCTGAAAGGCTCCCCTGCTTATCGACGAAAACGTATCCTGCAGCGTTTTCGTCCTTCACTGATCGTTCACTCTATGGGGAAGAGTTATGAAGGGATTGAATGGATGCAATTGGCTCACCAGTCGAATATTGCTTATGTGAACCTTGTTCAGCTGTCTTCAGAGCTACAGTGGCCGGAAGATCATGAGGTCGATGCCTATCGTGCGGGTTATCAGCAGGCTCGGGCCAATTGTTTTGTCTCAGAAAGCAATAAAGAGCTGGTTTCAAAACAACTGGGAATTGTAATTCCGCGCAGCCAAATTGTACGGAATCCGATCTTGGTCCCTATTGAGGCGCTCCCTTTTCCAGCAATAACGCCGGATTATCACTTTGCTTTGCCTGCCACCCTGGTGCCAATCCATAAAGGACAAGATACCCTTTTCGAGATTCTGGCCCAGCAGCGATGGCAGAAACGGCCCATCCAGTTCAACCTCTATGGAAAGGGAGTGTTTGGGAAATCGCTGGATAATTATCGTAACTATCTGGGGTTGGACAATATTCATTTCAAGGGACACAGCAGCGACATCAGGGAAATCTGGCGAACGAATCATTTGCTGGTTATGGGGTCACGCATGGAGGGACTCCCGCTGTCCCTGGTTGAAGCAATGAGCTGTGGGCGTCCTGCCGTGGTACCTGACATCGCCGGTATGAGTGAAGTTCTCGAAGACAACAAGAGTGGATTTCTGGCCCCTTCCCCAAGCTATCGTGATCTTGACCAAACCCTTGAGCGTGCCTGGCAGGCACGACATGAATGGGAGCAGATGGGAAAAATCGGGGCAGAGTCGATCCGCAACAAAATTCCGTTTGAACCGGCTGAGTGGTTTGGGGATTACCTGCTCAACCAGCTAGACTCCAACCAATCCTGAGAAAGATGGAAAAGTCTGCCACCCGCAACGTTCCTCCAACCGCCTATATACTGCTTTGGTTTCCCAAGCCCTCTGAAACCTTTATTTATAACGAAATTAAACAACTCCGCCACGTCGGCCTGCCGATTACCGTTTACACCCTTTACGGAAGAATCAAGAAAGACCTCTCAGAGGATATGCAGAGCGAAACAGATCAGACCATACGACTTGGTTGGACGTCGATTCCCCGACTTGCCTCTTATTTTCTTTACCAGTTCTGGAAACAACCTCGGCTCACCTTTACACTGCTCTGCCAAGTACTCCTCCGACGACCCAAAGGCGCTGAAAAAACCTTGGAGAATTTGTGGGCTTTCTTCTGTTCTTTTTACCTGGCCTACCTGTTCAACCGAGAAAACATCAGTCATATACATGCCCCATGGGCGAGTGGTTGCGCTACTGCCGCCTGGTCTGCTTCAAGGCTAAGCAGTATCCCCTTCAGTTTCACCATGCGGGCATGGGATGTTCATCCTCCCGATAATCTGATTGAGGAAAAGGTTTCTGAAGCCCGGTTTATCAGAAGTGAAACCCGTTACAATATCGATCATCTCATCGGTGAGACAAACCCGTATGCAGAAAAATGTCATGTAACCAGAAATAGTGTTCCCCTTTCCACCTCAAAAGAAACGATTCCGACCTTCAACACTCCCTGCCAATTACTGGCAATCGGACGATTAGTTGGAAAAAAAGGCTTTAACCATTTAATCGATAGTTGTGCAACCCTCAGACAAATGTCGGTACCCTATCATCTTCACCTGATCGGCAGTGGTCCAAAGCTCAACCAGCTTCGCTCGCACGTTTCCCAGCGCGGATTGGAGTCCCATATCACGTTTCACGGCTACGTGCCGCACGATCAGATCCAAACCTACTACAAACAGGCAGATATCCTTATCATGCCGTGCGTGATCGATTCATCCGGAGACAGGGATGGGATTCCAACGGTAATTCTCGAAGCTCTGGCCTGCTGCGTTCCGGTTATTACAACGCCTGTTTCAGGAATACCTGAGCTAATCATCCATAAGCATAATGGATTACTCGCATCACCTGGTAACCCGGAGGAGATTGCCCAGTCAGTCATCCAGTTGATTGAAGATACAGCGTTGCGGCGCCAGATTGTTAAAAACGGATACCGAGATGTTATGGCTGAATTCAGCAATCAAACAAACATTCAAAAACTGTTGACGCTCTATCAACAATACCAATGACAGGTCTTGAGATGAGTGTGCAACCACCTATTAAACTGGTAATCGTTCTTCAGGATCTTGAGTTTGGCGGCACCCAGCGATATGCGATCAACCTGATGAACCATCTGGACCGCTCACGCTTTTCGCCTGAGCTCTGGGTGCTGCGAGGAGGCAGGCAGATGTTGCCGCTGCTTGAAACATCGGTGCCACCACCCCGTTTTTTTTCCGAAGCCGGTTGGGTCACTCCGTTGGCGCTCCTGCGTTTTTACCTGGCCCTCATAAAAACAAAGCCCCATATACTCTACCCGTTAACGGTGGTACCCAATATCTGGGGTCGTTTTCTTGGTTGGCTTGCGGGTATTCCAACCATTGTCTCGAGCTATCGCAACTTGATTGCCAAACAGCATGATCGATTGCTGCTGCCGCTTTCTACCCATGTGATCTGCAATGCCAGTACATTGAAAAAACGCTTGATTGACACCTACAACCTTCAGTCGGAACGCATCTCGGTAATTCCCAACGGCACTAATACCGACCTGTTTAC
>QZLB01000159.1 GCA_004796425.1 Desulfobulbaceae bacterium
CGGCCTGACCTTTTGTAGACAATACGCGGGTTATCGCTGCCGTCAATGTGGTCTTGCCATGATCGATATGTCCGATGGTGCCTACATTGACATGCGGCTTAGTCCTTTCAAATTTCTCCTTTGACATCGTTCTTCCTCAAATATGGCGGATCTAAATCCCTCTTATTTTTTTAATTATCAACTCTGCTTTCGGTCCTGGTACTGCATCGTAATTTAAAAACTGCATGGTGAAGTGGGCGCGTCCCTGGGTTGCTGATCTTAGTGATGTCGAGTAACCGAACATCTCAGCAAGCGGTACATGTGCCCGCACCATTTGTATATCTTTCTCCGACTCAACCCCGGTTATTTTGGCCCGTTTGGTGTTCAGATCCGAGATCGCGTCCCCGACATACTCTTCCGGGGTTACTACTTCCAGATCCATGATCGGCTCCAACAGCACCGGTTGGGCCTCAGCCGCCGCTTTTCTGATCGCCATCGAGGCCGATACACCGAAAGCCATTTCGGTTGAGTCTTCCTCATCATAGGAGCCGCCCGTCAGTCTCACCTTGATATCAGTGAGCGGGTAGCCTATGAGAGGCCCGGAATCTAATGTATCCTTGATTCCGCGTTCAATTGCTTCCAGATACATGGCTGGGATGGTCTGTTCATCAATCTCATTGCTGAACTCAAAACCCGCCCCGCGTTCCAAGGGTTCAACTTCGATCACCACATGACCATACTGCCTGGTCCCGGTCATCTGTTCGAACCGCCCTTCACCGCCTGTACTGGCAGTAATCGTTTCTTTGTAGGCTACCTGCGGCTTACCAACCTTTGCCGCGACCTTGAAATCGTTGAGCAGCCTGTCGACAATGATCTCAAGATGAAGTTCGCCCATGCCTGAGATTATTGTCTGGCCCGTATCTTCATTGGTCGAAATCGTGAAGGACGGGTCTTCAATCGCAATCTTATCGAGTGTTTCGCTCAGCTTCTTCTCTTCAGCCTTGCTTTTCGGCTCAATGGCGATGCCGATTACCGGTTCGGGAAAATCCATACTCTCCAGAACCACAAAATCGCCACTTTCGCAGAGCGTGTCACCCGTGGTGGTGAACTTGAGACCAACGATCGCGCCGATGTCGCCCGCCTCGATTGCTTTCACTTCTTCCCGCTTATTGGCGTGAAGTTTGAGCAATTTTGAGATCTTCTCTTTCTTCCGTTTAACCGGGTTGAAGATCTTATCACCAAGCTTGAGTGATCCCGAATAAACCCTGGCAAAGGCAAGGTTCTCGACGAAGGAGTCACTCATCAATTTAAATACAAGACCGCAGAATTTCTCTTTGGTGCCGGTTTTCAGCTCGATGGTTTCACCGTCTTTGTCCATCCCCTCAATGACTGGTATGTCAACTGGCGAGGGAAGGTAACGTATCACACTGTCAAGGAGTGGCTGAACTCCTTTATTTTTGAAAGCGCTGCCACAAAGCACCGGAACAATCTCCAATGCAAGGGTGGCCTTTCTCAGTGCACGGTAAATCTCATCAACCGTTACCGGTTCATCATTCAGATATTTCTCCATGACATCCTCATCGAAGTCGGCCAACTTCTCGAGAATTGTCATTCGTGCGGCCGTGAACACTTCTTCGTATTCTACAGGAATCGGAGACCTCACGACTTCCTGTCCAAGATCCTGCTCACTAAAGGTGAGCATGGTCTCTTCAACGAGGTCGATGACCCCGCTAAAATCTGCTTCGCTGCCGACGGGTAACTGGAGTGGCAGGGGATTCGCTCCGAGCCGCTCTTCGATCATCGCTACACATCGGTCAAAATCGGCCCCTATCCTGTCCATCTTGTTGACAAAGGCCAATCGTGGGATGGCGTAGCGATCTGCCTGTCTCCATACCGTTTCAGACTGGGGCTCAACACCCCCTACGGCACAGAACACAGCGATTACGCCATCCAATACCCGCAAGCACCGTTCCACTTCAACCGTGAAATCGACATGCCCGGGGGTATCGATAATATTTATTTTATTGTCATTCCAGGTACAGGTTGTTGCTGCCGAGGTTATCGTAATTCCCCGCTCCTGTTCCTGCTCCATCCAGTCCATGACGGCGTTGCCGTCGTGAACTTCGCCCATTTTATATGAGCGGCCAGTGTAATAGAGTATTCTTTCCGTTGTGGTTGTCTTGCCGGCGTCGATATGGGCCATGATCCCAATATTACGCACATTTGACAACTCTTTCACTGCTGACATCAACAAACCTCGATCGTTTTTCTATGCTGATACCAGCTCTTACTGGAAAAAGGCTCCTTTTCTACCAGCGATAGTGGGCAAAAGCCTTATTGGCCTCGGCCATACGATGCGTATCGTCACGTTTCTTGACGGCGGCACCGCGTTCGTTATATGCATCAAGCAACTCTGCTGCCAGTTTTTCTGACATGCTTTTGCCTGAGCGTGACTTGGCAAATCCGATGATCCATCTGATCGCAAGTGCGTTTCTTCTGGTCTGACGAACTTCCATGGGGACCTGGTAGGTCGCACCACCGACACGGCGGGATTTTACCTCAACGCGCGGTCGAACTTTCTCCATGGCCTCTTCAAATACTACCAGGGGTTCTTCATCGGGCAATCTTGTGGAAATGAGATCCATCGCATCATAAAAAATACGTCGTGCGACACTCTTCTTTCCCCGCTCCATCAAACCATTGGTGAACTTGGAAACAAGTACACTCTGGTAACGCGGATCCGGCTCAGTCGGTCTTTTATCAGCAGCTTTTCTACGAGACATTATTTCTCTCTCCTATGAGCCATTTATCAGGACGGCTTCTTGGCACCGTACTTCGAACGTCCCTTACGACGATCGGATACGCCAAGCGTATCGAGGGTACCACGAATAATATGATAACGGACACCCGGCAAGTCTTTCACCCTGCCGCCACGAATCATTACCACTGAATGTTCCTGCAGGTTATGCCCAATTCCTGGAATATAAGAAGTGACCTCAATACCGTTCGTCAACCTGACCCTTGCAACCTTTCTCAGTGCCGAGTTGGGCTTTTTCGGGGTAGTTGTATACACCCTGACGCATACACCCCGTTTCTGAGGTGATCCTTTTAAGGCAGGGGTATTCGTTTTCTTTACTATTTTTTTCCTGCCCTGGCGAACCAGTTGGTTAATAGTAGGCATTGGTTCTACTTCTCCTGTTAGTTTATCTTTTCTCCAATCACCGTCGCGGGACAAAAAAAGGCCCAGATCGCTGCGGCGAAAAAGAACATATTTACCTTACTGCACGTGGGGTGTCAATAGTAAAATATAGCCACCCCACTTTTTAACTAAATCCTATTACCCTTAATACCAGTACCTGCAGAGATCAATCGACCCATGATTACGTTCTCCTTCAGGCCGGCAAGTTCATCAACTTTCCCAGCCATCGCGGCATTGGTGAGAACCTTAGTGGTCTCCTGGAAGGAGGCGGCCGAGATGAAACTCTCGGTCGACAGCGACGCTTTGGTCACCCCGAGCAGCAGCGGCTCGGCGACCGGCGGCTGTTTTCCTTCAGCAAACAGACGATCCCTTTCGTCTTCAAAAGCCCACCATTCGACCTGCTCACCGATCATGAATTTAGAGTCTCCAGATACGGTGATCATAACCCTTCTCATCATCTGGCGCACAATGACTTCGATGTGCTTGTCGTTGATCTTTACACCCTGGAGTCGGTAAACTTCCTGGATCTCGTTAACCAGGAATTTTGCCAGCTCTTTGACACCCAGTACCTTGAGGATGTCGTTGGGTACGATGGTACCTTCCATCAGCCGCTCACCGGCCTGAACGTAGTCACCTTCATGCACGATGATATGTTTGGATTTGGGAACCAGGTATTCCTGGGGCTCACCATACTCGGGGGTAATAACCACACGGCGTTTGCCTTTGAGTTCTTTACCAAAGGAAACGCGACCGTCAATTTCTGAAATTATCGCAGGCTCCTTGGGCTTCCGGACTTCAAACAGTTCGGCAACCCGGGGCAGACCACCGGTAATATCCTTGGTCTTTGAGGTCTCACGTGGAATCTTACCAACAATGGTACCCGGTTTGATCACCTCGCCTTCTTCAACCGAGATGATGGAGCCAACCGGTAGCGAGTAGCGGGCAAAGATTTCAGATTTCGGCAGTTTCAAGGTTTTTCTACCGCCTTCATCTTTCACCGATACACGCGGGTTCAGTTGAGCGCCACCGGCGGAGTGCATGATCACTTTCGATGATTTACCGGTTACCGCATCAACCTTCTCCTGCATGGTCACGCCTTCCAGCACATCACCGTACTTGATAATACCACCAACTTCAGCAACGATGGGAATAGTGTAGGCATCCCAGTCAGCGAGAATGGTTCCGGGTTCTACTTCACTGTCCTCTTTAACCAGAATCTGGGCACCGTAATTGACTTTAAACCGCTCACGTTCACGACCGAGATCATCCATGACGACAATTTCGGCATTACGGTTCATGACAATCTTGATACCTTCGGCGTTCTCAACCGAATGCAGGTTCCTGAAACCGATTTTACCACCACGCTGGGTCTTCAACTCGGCCTGTTCAACAGAACGGCTGGCCGTACCACCGATATGGAAAGTACGCATGGTCAGCTGGGTGCCCGGCTCACCAATAGACTGGGCGGCGATAACACCAATCGCTTCACCGATATTGACCATGTGACCGCGGCCGAGATCACGTCCATAACAGGAGGCGCAGACCCCGCGTCGTGAACGACAGGTCAGAACCGAGCGGATCATGACCCGATCGATACCGGCGGCTTCAACCTTCTCGACGATGGTTTCGGTAATCTCCTCACCGGCTGAGACAATAATCTCATCTGTGTTATAAGGATCCTTAACATCTTCAAGTGATACTCGACCAAGAATCCTGTCACCAATCGGCACAATGATTTCACCGCCGTCGATCAGCGGTTCAGCGATAATTCCATCAAGGGTCTGACAGTCTGATTCAACGATGGTCGATTCCTGGGCAACATCAACCAACCTTCTTGTCAGATAACCGGAGTTGGCTGTTTTCAGCGCGGTATCAGCAAGACCTTTTCGCGCACCATGGGTGGAGATGAAGTACTCAAGTACTCCGAGGCCCTCTCTGAAGTTTGCCTTAATGGGGGTCTCGATAATTTCACCGGAGGGCTTGGCCATCAAACCACGCATCCCGGCCAGCTGCCTGATCTGGTCACGGGAACCTCGAGCGCCCGAGTCAGCCATGATGAAGATGGAGTTAAAGCTCGGAGATTCAACCAGGTTGTTCTCATGATCACGTACGTAATCAACCTTGATCTCATCCATCATTTCATTGGCTACATCCTCGGTCACCTTGGACCAGATATCGACCACTTTGTTATATTTCTCACCGGAGGTGATCAGACCATCCGAGTATTGCTGCTCTACCTCGATTACCTCTGTTTCAGCCTTCTCTACCAGATCTTCCTTGGAAAGCGGAATCTTCATATCGTTGATGCAGATGGAGATACCTGCCCTGGTCGCATATTCATAGCCGGTGTCCTTGAGACGATCGGCCAGAATAACGGTATCTTTGGTACCGGCATGACGATAGGTGTAGTCGATCAGCTTAGCAAGTGCTTTCTTACTCAACACTTTGTTGATTTCCTCAAACGGGATCGACTTGGGCAGCAGCTCGGATAACAGAACCCGCCCCATGGTCGTCTCAACGATTTTGCCATTGTGGCGCATTTTGATTTTGGCCTGCAGATCCATGGTGCCATGATCATAGGCAATGCGCGCTTCATCAACATTGGCAAAGACTCGACCTTCTCCTTTCACGTTCACTCGCTCTCGGGTCATGTAGTAGAGACCGAGTACGATATCCTGGGAAGGAATGATAATAGGCTCACCGTTGGCCGGGGAGAGGATGTTGTTGGTGGACATCATCAACACCCGTGCTTCTACCTGTGCCTCAACGGACAGTGGTACGTGTACCGCCATCTGGTCACCGTCAAAGTCAGCGTTAAACGCGGCACAAACCAGCGGATGCAGCTGAATGGCCTTACCTTCGATCAGCACCGCTTCAAAGGCCTGCATACCAAGTCGATGCAAGGTTGGTGCACGGTTCAGGATGACCGGATATTCGGTAACCACCTCTTCGAGTACGTCCCAAACTTCCTTCACCCCTTTTTCAACCATCTTCCGCGCAGACTTGATGGTGGTGACAAAGCCGCGCCGCTCAAGCTTGTTGTAGATAAATGGTTTGAACAGCTCGAGTGCCATCTTTTTCGGGATACCACACTGGTGCAGTCGCAGATTTGGTCCAACCACAATAACAGAACGACCGGAGTAATCGACGCGTTTACCCAACAGGTTCTGTCGGAAACGGCCCTGTTTACCCTTGAGCATATCAGCCAGTGATTTGAGCGGTCGCTTGTTGGCACCGGTAATCACCCGGCCGCGACGACCGTTGTCAAACAGTACGTCGACCGCTTCCTGAAGCATCCGCTTCTCATTTCTGATAATGATATCAGGAGCATCGAGCTCAAGCAGACGCTTCAAGCGATTATTCCGATTAATCACACGGCGATACAGATCATTGAGATCCGAGGTGGCAAAACGACCACCCTCAAGCGGTACCAGTGGTCGCAAATCCGGCGGCAGGACTGGAATCACCTCAAGGATCATCCACTCCGGTTTGTTGCCGGAGTCAAGGAAGGCCTCGATAACCAGCAGTCGCTTACCGAGTTTCTGACGCTTGGTCTGCGAACCGGTTGAAAGCATTTCGGCCCTTAGTAACTTGGAAAGCTCATCAAGATCCTGGCTGCCCAGTAGCTCTCTGATAGCTTCCGCACCAATGCCAACCCGAAACTGTCCTGGGTAATCTTCCCTGGCCTGGCGATATTTTTCCTCGGTCAGAAGCGTTCCCATGGGGATCGCCTCAACCTCCGATTCGACCACGGCATACTGCTCGAAATAGAGTATCTTTTCGAGCTGCTTCAGGGTCATATCAAGAACTGCTCCAATTTTACTCGGCAGACTCTTGAGGAACCAGATGTGGGCAACCGGGGCGGCAAGTTTAATATGACCGAGTCGTTCCCGTCGTACCTTTGACTGGATAACTTCAACACCACACTTTTCACACACCACACCGCGGTGCTTCATTCTTTTGTATTTACCGCAGTTACATTCAAAATCTTTAACCGGTCCGAAGATCTTGGCGCAGAACAGACCATCGCGTTCCGGTTTAAAGGTACGATAATTGATCGTCTCCGGTTTCTTGACCTCACCATGAGACCAGTCCATGATCTTTTCCGGGGACGCCAAAGATATTTTTACTGCTTTAAATTTGGCAGGAGTCTTCGGTTTCTGAAAAAAGTTGAATAATTCTTCCACGAATTCACCTCTCCTTCAGTTTTGGGGTTACCTGACCACGTGCATCAAGCTTTGAAGAGATATATATAAAGCGTTGTCGCCATTCATACGTTGCAACGGATGACCTCGCCTTCTATTCCTCAATGAGTTCCATGTTCAAACACAAGCCCTGGAGTTCCTTCACCAGTACGTGGAAGGACTCCGGCAAGCCGGTTGTAAGGAAGTTGTCTCCTTTGACGATTCGCTCGTACATGGAGGTTCTTCCTTCAACATCATCCGATTTTGCCGTCAGAAATTCTTTGAGTGTATAGGCAGCTCCATATGCTTCCATGGCCCACACTTCCATCTCTCCAAGTCTCTGGCCACCGAACTGGGCTTTACCGCCAAGTGGCTGCTGGGTAACCAGCGAGTACGGTCCGGTTGACCGGGCATGGATCTTGTTATCTACCAGGTGATGCAGCTTCAGCATATACATCACACCAACCGTTACCTGGTTGGCAAAAGGCTCTCCGGTCAAACCATCGTAGAGCTGGGCCTGACCAACTTCATCGACTCCGGCTTCTACCAGCAGTCCACGAATTTGATCTTCCTGAGCACCATCAAAAACCGGGGTTGCCATATGCAGCCCATCTTTGTGCTCACGGGCCC
>QZLB01000001.1 GCA_004796425.1 Desulfobulbaceae bacterium
ACTCGATCAGGGTGGTGAACCATCATGTTCATCAGAAGCTCAGGAATTATTTTAACTATATAGGATTGGTGCTCCTCCTGCTATTGATCTGTATCTCTTTTCAGCCCGCCAAAAAACATCATAACCGCCCAACACCCATCGCTTGAATGCGCGTAGCTTCATCCCGTTTGTCTCTTGATAGCAACAGGTTCGACTCAACCATTGAGCGTAATGTTCGATAACGGGCTGAAATTACCTGCAAGCCGTTGTCGCCATCTGGAGACATGCCAGATAATTTGTATAATTACAGTCAGATAAAAGCATCTTGTTCGTCCTGAAACAAGTGCTGTAATCCCCCCAGAATCACAAAAGCGCGCATTGTTCGTATAAAAAGCCTCAAAGTTCAAATGGTTAGACTTTTCTTTCGTGGTACCTTGCGACTGGCATCCTTTGTGCAACCTAGACTACTGTTGTTACTCTCTCCGGAAGCAGGAGCAGCAGAATCGGAAAACAACCAGTAACTGACAGGAACACTCGCACTGTATCCACAATGTTTGTTTAAAATGAGTCCGATTCTGCTGGTTCCTGGGGAGATACTGAGTTTTACATGCCCGAGAGGGCTGTATATAGAAGCATCACGGTGCTCCAGAACCGGAAGGTTTTCCTTCCGGCCCCCCAGCCTGAATCAGCGCTCAGTCAGCCTGACCTGATCAGGCACCTATCCTCACCTCCTTATGCCGGAAGCCGGGCCTGCCAGCCCGGCTTCAAATTTTTCCAGACAAACGTAACCACCCCCATACCATTGATCATGATGCATTTCTGGTTGAATCGTGGTAGCTTTGCACTTTTGCTATAACTATCCATTGAGAAAAGGAGCGGATATGCAGGTTACAAGTCATGGAGCAGCGGGAGGCGTTACCGGTTCCTGCCATATGGTGGAAACCAGAAGCAGCAGATTTTTAATCGATTGCGGAATGTTCCAGGGTGGCAAAAAGGTCAATAAATTCAATTACGAGCCGTTTGCCTTTGATCCGAAACAGATTGATTTTGTTATATCCACTCATGCCCATATTGATCATTGCGGCCTGCTTCCCAAGCTGGTGAAACACGGATTCAAAGGAATTATCTACGCCAGTTCAGCAACGGCTGACTTACTGCCAATCATGCTCAGTGACTCAGCCTATATCCAGGAAAAAGATACCGAGCACGAAAACCGCAGACGCCTCAGAAAAGGGTTACCACCACGGGAGCCACTCTATGATCAGAGTCATGCCGATGCGGTTACCGGGCTGATTCAAATCACTCGTTACAACGAAACCTTTAAAATCAATGATGAAATCACCATTCGTCTCCGTGATGCCGGCCATGTTATCGGGTCTTCCATTGTCGAAGTGTTTATCACAACGGTTGATGAAGGTGAAAAGAAACTTGTCTTCTCAGGAGATCTCGGCCAGTGGGATGTACCTATTATTGAGGATCCCACCTTTATCTGGAATGCCGACTATGTCTGGATTGAATCCACGTATGGTGACCGAGCTCACCATAAGGCAGGTCCCCGCAAGGAACTGCTTTTTGAACATGTTCTCTCCACCTATAAAAAAGGGGGCAAACTCCTGATTCCCTGTTTTGCGTTGGAACGAACCCAGGAATTGCTTTACACCCTCAGTGAGCTCATATCTGAGCGTGATAACTTCCCACCCATTAACGTTTACCTGGACAGCCCACTTGCCATAAAAATCACCGAGGTTTTTAAACAGCATCCGAATCTTTATGATGAGGAAGCCCGGGCGCGAACAGACAAACCCTTTGATTTCCCGGCCCTGATCTGTACCCCTTCTGTTGATGAATCGAGGAAGGCCAATGCGCTGGAGGAACCGGCTATCATCATTGCCGGTAGTGGTATGTGTACCGCAGGCCGTATTCGCCATCATTTAAAGCACTCGATTTGGGATCCCAGAACCACACTGTTATTTGTCGGCTATCAGGCTCCTGGCACACTAGGCCGGCTCTTGCTGGACGGCGTTGATGAAATCAAAATGATGGGTATGCGTTTGGTCGTGAAAGCGGACATTGAGAGAATCGGGTCTTTTTCCGCCCACGCTGACAGGGATGAACTGACCGGCTGGTTGCAAGCCTTCAAAAAACGACCAGAAAAGGTCTTTCTGATTCATGGTGAGCAAGATACCCTAGAAGCGTTTTCTCAATCTTTAACTGAGCAGGGTTTCAACACGGAAATACCTGAGCGCGGGGTGTCTGTTAAGTTATAGCCCAGACGGCAGCAAAATAGCCAGTCGCGATCAGGACCCAGGTTCGGTGGTCCGGTTTTTCAAAACCCATTGCCCCTGATCGCTTCTACAGGCAGTCACGTCTGCTTTTTTTGCAATTCCACCAGAAAGCAGACCGATTTCTGCGTCCCGGCACTCTCGATTAAGTTCACCATCCTGAGAGCGCATACCGGGCGTAACCTGAAATGTTTTTCCACTGCGTGGGTTGATCCAGATGACCGGTTGATCGCTGGTCGGTTTTTCACATGCATTATTTACCTGCTGGCGATCATAGCGATCCATTTCATTGATCATCAGCACCCCAAGCACGGTTGATGCGCCAGTAGTTGGCATCAGTGTCGCCTCGGGGCTTCGTCCGACCGGCTGCCCGACCAGAGTGGGTGCTGATTCACCTGTATCCACCTGGGTTATGCTTTGATTGGTTTCTGCACACGATAACAACAGAACCATCGGTAACACCATTGCCAGTAAGATCCTCATTGTATCCTCCTCAAATCCCCGGCCTGCCTACTCCGATAATACCTGGGTGATCTCATCCTGCATTTGCTCGATTATTGCCAGTGGATCATCCGCCTTTGTAATCGGGCGCCCTACCACGACATGATCTGCCCCTGAAGCGATTGCCTTGCCCGCAGTCATGACCCGTTTCTGATCATCTGCTGCGCCAATGACTTGAGCTCCGGGTCTAATTCCCGGCGTAACCATAAGCAAATCGTCTCCCAGCTCGGCACGTAACCGCTGAGCCTCAAGCCCTGATGAAACAATCCCATCGCAGCCAAGTTCAAGCGCTTGTTTGGCACGGTAAATAACTAAATCTGAAATCGACCCGGTCATACCCATTTCTCTGATGTCAGACTCTGCAAAGCTGGTGAGCACGGTCACCGCGAGAAGCTTCATATCGCCACGTGCTTCAACCGCTGCTTTGACAATCGGCCGGTTGCCATGGATGGTGGCAAGACTGATCCCCCGATTATTCACCTGCTCTATTGCCAGCTTGACCGTCTCGGGAATATCAAAAAATTTCAGGTCCAGCATTACTTTATGACCACGATCCTGGATCCACTCGACGGTATGAAACCAGTCGGCCATAAACAGTTGCAGCCCGACCTTGAAAAAGGAGATTTTAGACTCGCAACGTTTCACCATCTGCTGTGCCTGTTCAGGGTTCTCTACATCGAGTGCGACGATAATTCGCTCGTTTAAGGGAATCGCTTTGGTCATGGTCTTGTTACCTTTATTGCGCTGTTTCAGATTGTTCGTCTTTATATGCTTTTACCATTGTCATAATGGCTTGACACGTTGGTATTTCTTCCTGCTGATTTGCATCTTCAGCTGGTTCTACGATAATCGCTTGCAACCGTTCTGCCAGTTCAATCTGGTCTAGATATGTATCCGGATCTGCTCCGATGGTTTCGGTAATCTCAAGAAGTGCTTCACGCTCCTCAGGCTCAAGTTGATCGTCAAGACAGACTGTTTTTATTTCTGAGAGTAGATCGATTGGTTTTTCGATGTAAAAAGATGGAGCCTGGCTTCGCAACGGTAGCACTTGTCGTCTCGCTTCTTCAACGAGCGACCTCGCTTTCAGAGCGGCTATGTGTTGTTCCTTCATTTCTTCCTGTTTCTGCAATGCTTCCAATCGTTTTACCTTTTCTTCCTGCAGTTTTCCCTCTGAAAACTGCGCGTGAGCAATCGTTTCTGAATGGCCCCCTGCAGTTTGGTCAACCAGTTGCTCTTGCGCCGGTTTCAGTTTTCCAACCACCCGTGTTCGGGGTGCGACTTCGATCTCTTTTTCGGGTGTCTGTTTTTGCACCGCCACTACATTAGCCTCCGTATATTCCTCCTCTGCCTCTTCTGTCGCTGGATAGTTGAAGTCCCTTCCGACCGCATCTTCTGCGCCGCTCCCAGCAAGCGGTGAGTCGAGCATAACTGGCTGATTTTGAACGCTGGTCTCAGCGTCCTTTACTCCTTCACCCTCAGCTGTTTCGGGGGGGGAAGCGGGGGCTGGTGAACTATCCATTTCCAGTAGGATAACAGGTTCGTCAGAGACATCTTCCTGAATATGAAACGCCTGACGATTTTGCATCGGGATCGTAAGAAAGACCATTACCGAAGCAGCGGCTACGGCGACTGTGCCGGTTGCCGAAATAACTTTATGATCAGAAAAATAACGGGCTATTTTGATCAGGCGGCCCGATTTCTGCTCACCATCCCGCGCCACCTCACAGAGAATCAGCCACTCCTGATAACATTCATCACACGTTGACAGATGGTCCAGCAGTGTCCGTCTTTCGCGTTTGCTCACCTTGTTTTCGACAAGGGCGGCAAGCTCATTGCTATCCGGGCAGGATTGAGGCGCAGCGGAGCCGGGATCATCAGAAATTGCCAGCCCGATTTTTCCCAACAGCCACCGAAGACGCGTGGCCTTCCTTATATCACTTTGCTTTTGCATGATCTACTGCGTGTCTCTGCCTTTTCTTTACTTAGACGGTGCGAAAACTCCATTGTTATCTTTATTCCTGCAACAGCATCTGCAGCTCATGTTCCAAACCTGCAGATCGAAACTCTTCTCTCATTCTATTATATAATCGTTTCATTTTGCCATGTACCTGAAACCGGTTTAAGCCCACCATTCTGCCAGCAGCAGCCAGACTCATACTTTCCTCGTGGCATAATTTAAGTAAGAGCTTTTCATCACCAG
>QZLB01000165.1 GCA_004796425.1 Desulfobulbaceae bacterium
CCTCTGTCAGCCAGTTCTGCATCTGCGGGTGGTCCAGCAGTGCTGCTTTATAGGTTTCGGACTCAACGGAAAGCGTCACGCCATAGGTGTGAAATCGAAACACCACGGGTGCGAACATGCAATCAGCGATGGTGAAGCGGCCAAACAACCAGGGGCCATCGGTTCTACCGCTGCGCAATTGTTGCCACAGCGAGTCGATGCGCTCGATATCTTTGGTGAGCTCAGGAGTGAGCACCACACTTCGAGCGGTGGCTCTACAGTTCATCGGCATTTTATCACGGAGTTCAAAGAAACCGGAGTGCATTTCCGCGGCTGAAGCGCGGGCAATAGCTCGCTCCAGGGGATCATCGGGCCAACCACGGTTATCAAGATATTGCTCGGAGATATACTCACAGATGGCGATGGAATCCCAGATGGTGGTGTTCTGATCGATCAGGACCGGGACTTTGGCTGCGCCCGAGTAGCGTCTAATCTCGGGACCGAATGACGAGGTTCCGAGCACGAGACGCGTTTCAGTAAAAGAGATATCATTGGCTTTGAGGAATAACCAGGCTCGAAGCGACCACGACGAATAATTTTTATTACCGATGATGAGTTTCATTTTTTTCTCTGTGTACAAGCAGCTCTTGGCAATAGTTTTCGGTTGATTCAGTAGCACGCAGATATACAACAAATCCCGATGACGGGATAGTGAAATTGATTCGGTTTGTAAGAAATTAAGCACCCTGATCGGATAAAGCTCCGCTATCCGGCAGGAATTTGCACCATTGGTAAAAGAATCGTAAGCTAATCGCATTTACATTTTGTACATTTCTTATATATCTAGTAAAGAGCAGGGTTGGAAAAGAATTCAAACCGGATTGAGCCGGGTTTTACCAACCGGTATTGATTCGGTGTTACTTAGATATAGGGTTAACGAATGCAGTTATTACAAAATCGATTTATGGCCTTGCTGGTACTTCCCGTGTGTCTGGCAATTATTCTCACCTTTCCTTTTTATATCTGGAATATAGATGTAGAGTGGGCACGAAATTTTTACCAAAATGGTCGTTGGTTGTACGGTCACAATTGGTTTGTCAGATTTCTCTATGACTATGGTCCAGTACCTGCAATTGCCAGCACTGTGGCTGGGTTTGTACTCTTTATCACCAGCTTCTTTATCTACCAGTTTAGAAAATACCGAAGGATCGGTGGCTTTCTGGTTCTGTTTCTGGTGATCGGCTCCGGAGTGATGGTGAATGTGATATTTAAAGAGTACTGGGGACGCCCACGGCCACGCCAGATTGTTGAGTTTGGCGGTGTTGCAGATTACATCCCACCAGGAAAAAGGGGGCCGTTGGTGCTGACTGAGGAGTCCCAAAAATTAGTTCAGGTTGCAGAAGGCGAGATAAATTGGGAAAACCTTCGCAATATTGCTAAACTCAGAGGCAAATATAACTCATTTCCGGCCGGTCACGCCTCGGTTGGATTCTTCATGATGTTTCCTTTTTTCTTCCTTCGCTCGCGAAAGGGTCGAATCTTCTGGATGTCAGTTGGGATCAGCTACGGCATGCTCATGGGAGTCGTTCGCTCGGTGCAGGGAGCCCACTTTTTAAGCGATGTGATTTGGGCCGGTTTCATGATGTATTTCACTGGGGTGGTTCTGCAGTATTTCATGTTTAGAAAAAAACGGGATAAATCTCAACAGGCGACACCACCCATCCCCGATGTTACCTGGGACGGCAGTTCGTATCGGATTAAAAGTTAGTAGGCATCTTTGCACAGATTGTTATTATTTCTTACCTGAGTGGTGTGGAATGATGGGGGGGCGACTCAGCCAATCTTGACCTGTAATTCCGTGATATTCATATCGCTGTCAAAGGAAATCCACTGTTTGTAAATTTCCCGGGCCTGGTTCTCCGGATGGGGGGTAATTGACTGGCGCTCCATTTCTTCAACCAGCCAGGTCCAGCCTTCTCGAAGAGATTCAGCCTTGCCGATGAAATCGGTACAGATGCAGATGGTTTCCGGCAGGGTGAAATAATCGAAAGCATCCGTCTCAAACTCCTGTTTTTCTATGGGCAGGCTGATCAGCAGGTCAAAGGGGAGTTCGGGGTGCCCGGTGCAGCCAAAATAGATGAACTCACATGGCCCGGTAATCGGCACCTGGAACCGTTCCGCCTCTGCATAGAGACCCTGAAGGGTGCTGTTGGTGAAATCTTGAACCTCAGGCAGGGTCAGGTTCCTGCGGGCTGCCAGATAATGTTTGGCGGGTATCGTTTTGATTTCTGTGAGCATCAACTACCTCCGGGCCAACAGGTTTAGGTACATGTATACTCAAGTGTAGTCTGATCAAACGATGCTGACAAGATTTTCCTTCGTTTGCGCTCCCGGGTTGCCTGCTTTTCATAAAGATATCGAAGAACCCGGGCTTTGGCGCCGGGTTGCAGGGCAGCAAACCACTGCTCGACCCGGGGATAACTCCGTTTAATACTGCCGATCTGGCGGGGGGAAAGTGATTTCCCTTCCCCCTGCATGATGAACTCATAGACATTACAATGGTATTCGGCACCTGCCAGTTCATAGATTCTCTGCGGTAACATAACTTCCTCCTTTTTCAGCAAAGCATATCGTGTATGGGGTATCATCGGTTGAGCACCCGTCCACTTTTGCTTATTTGCTTGACCTGGTTAGGCAACCAATGATAATGATACTGATATCAATATTTTGTCGATTATTTACCGCGATGCTGAAGAGCGTAGAATACAAAAAAAATGAGCTAACGAGGGAGGAGCAAGATGATTTTAACCAATGTAGGGACGGTACCGGGCAGGGAGATTATTGAGCACTATGGACTGGTGCAGGGCAGCACGGTCCGGGCAAAACATGTCGGTAGAGATCTGATGGCCGGCTTAAAGAACCTGGTCGGTGGAGAGCTGAAAGGGTATACCGAGCTGCTGCAGGATTCGAGGCAGCAGGCTATGGACCGGATGGTCGAACAAGCTCAGGGTATGGGTGCCAATGCGGTCGTTAATATCAGGTTCGCTACCTCTTCGGTGGCCCAGGGAGCGGCAGAATTGTTCGTTTATGGAACCGCTGTGAAGCTACGATAGGTGTGTTATGGAAAATCTCATAAATTATATCGATTTCATCATCTTTGGCCTGCTGGTCTGTCTGGGTTATGGCGCAGGCACCTTTGCGGAAAGACGCCATTATCGCTCGATAGAGCAACGGGAGCAGGAGCTGATCAATTTGCCGGTGGTAACGGGTGAAGAGGATTTTCTGGGTGAAAATGCCGGGAATCCGCAGCTGGTGACCGGCAGTGTCGTGGTCTCTATCGATTACTTTAAACGACTCCTGGCGATATTGAGAAATCTGTTTGGCGGCAGGGTCACCTCCTATGAATCGCTGGTAGATCGCGCCCGGCGTGAAGCGGTATTGCGCCTGAAAGAGGAAGCAGTCAAAAGCGGTGCTGATATTGTGATCAACCTGAGGCTCGAAACGGCTGCGATCGGTTTTAATGCCAACCATAAACGGCAGGTGGGAAGCATTGAAGCAATTGCCTACGGAACCGCATTACGCTACTAAAACGCATGAAATTTCGCCCCAAACAACCTGATACCATCGTTAACAGACCCGGAACACATCCGTTGCTGGAGCTGTTCTGGATGGTGAGTGGCCTGATTCTGATTGTTGGCATATTGTTTCTGGCCCTTGGACTGATCACGGATCTGAGCGTGAAAAAAATCCCGCTTAAAGTTGAACGGGTGATTGGGGAGAAACTTGTACCCGGTTTCCCGGGAACAAGACTTGGTTCCCTCGACCCATTGCTGAACCAGATTATGAACAAGGTGCCGGAAGACTCAATCGTGCACAAATACGGGGTAAAGCTTTACAGCTACGAGTCCCCTGAGATCAACGCATTGGCTATGCCGGGTGGACGGATTTTGATTTCCGAGGGGCTACTGAATGCGTTGGAGTCCGAGAATGAGCTGGTCATGGTGCTCGGGCATGAGCTTGGTCATTACAACCAACGGGATCATTTACGAGGATTGGGCCGGGGGCTTGGTATGGTTGTACTGGCTTCTCTGATCACCGGACCAAACAGCAGGATGACTGATTTTGTCATGACCACTTTTCTCAGTTTTCAGCTTAATTACTCACGCGCACAAGAACGCAGTGCTGATGAATTTGGGGTTGAACTGTTAATCAAGCATTATGGTCATGGCGGTGGCAGCATTGAGTTTTTCGAGCGACTGCTGGTAAACAACCCGCATCCCCCGGAATTTTTATCTACCCATCCGGACCCGGAGAATCGGATTGATCATATTCGTGAACTGATCCAGAACAGCGGTGTGGGAATGGGTGAGACGGTACCGTTCCAGATACCAGCTGAGCTTGCCAAATGAGCAAACGAGAGGAGCGTTGAGATGGAGATGATCGAACGCGCTGAATTTAGCCTGGAAGGCATTGAAATTGGTCATGCGACAGATCGAGAATCAGCGACCGGTTGTACGGTAATACTCAGTCGGGAGGGCAGCTGCTGCGGGGTGGATGTGAGAGGCGGGGCGCCCGGGACTCGGGAGACTGATCTGCTTCGCCCAGAAAACCTGGTGGATCAGATCCACGGTCTCTTGTTGACCGGTGGAAGTGCTTTTGGGCTGGATGCGGCTGGTGGGGTGATGGAGTTTCTGGAAGCGCATTCCTGCGGGTTTGATGTCGGTGTAACCCGGGTTCCCATCGTTTGCGGTGCGGCGCTTTTTGATTTGACGGTGGGTGATCACCAGGTCCGACCTGACCGGGAAATGGGTTACCAGGCATGTCAAAATTGTGTCCAGCAGAGTGACGAATTCGGCAATGTCGGGTGTGCTACAGGAGCCTCTGTGGGCAAGATCCGGGGCAACAAATACGCGATGAAAGGTGGTTTTGGCTGTTGGACCGTTCAATGCGGTGAACTGATCGTAACGGCCGGGGTCGGCGTGAACTGTCTTGGCGATGTGGTTGATCCGACAAGTGGTGAGAAGGTGGCCGGGGTATTGGATGAAAATCGCACAACAATTGGTGATTCCGAAATGTTAATGGCAACCAATTATGATTCTCTGACTAATTTGTTTTCCGGTAATACCTCGATCGGGGTGGTTGCCACCAATGGCGCGTTCGATAAGGCGCAACTTTCCAAAATAGCCTCGATGGCGCAAAATGGTTTTGCGCGTACGATATATCCTGCGCACACCATGTACGATGGCGACACGATCTTCGCCTTGTCACACGGCAGCATCAGCGCTGATTTGAGTAGTGTAGGGTTGCTGGCCTCTCGCTGCATCAGCCGAGCTGTGGTTATGGGAGTGAAAAATGCGCAGCCCGCTTATGGGCTGAAAGCCTCTTCGGATTTACAGCGCTGAACCCTCGAGAACCGGACGCTGCAGCAGGTCCGTTAACTTATGGTAGTACTCCTTCTCCTCTTCGGTGAACCGTTCTTTGAGCCCGTATGGATATTTGGTTACCGAACTGGCGGCAATATCGAGACAGGCATTGAGGATGTCGGTTCGGGTATTCTCAACTACCTCAGGATCTTTGTTGTCTAACCTGACGGCGCTGAATACCTCCCGAATTGCGTCAAGCTGGGAAATGTCGGGGCGCTCGTCGAGGAACCTCGCGAGAAATTGTCGGGCTTCTTTATGGGTAACCGCGTTACAACCGGCTAACCGGTTGATGGAGTTGACGTGGTGGTCCAGATAACTGAAAATGATCTCCCGTTCGGCGACCTGGATGGTTCCGTCTGCCCAAGCCATTTCACACAGAAGGACCAGATCGATAAAATAGACCTCATGGCTGGTTATTTTCTGGGTTGCAAGTGCTTTGATTGCTTCTTGAAAAGTAATCTGCTGCATGACGAATCCACCTTATTCATAAATAATAATGCACAGGAAGGTTGAACTGGACATCATAACAGAAAATCAAAAGAAAGTCTCATTCTGCTGATGGTAATCTTTGGCGTTGCTGGTGTGAGTTTGAACAGAGCGTCAAAATGAATCAATAATCCCTGGTTACATTGTAAGAGTCTGACCAGGGATGATCAAATGATGCTCTTAAAGTACTTTAACCAAAGTTCTGCACCTTCGTAACATCTTAAGCCATCACTTGGCACAGAATTGCCATACACGCTTTTTGATTGACGTAAAACCGATATTACTATAAGTAATTATTAAATATTTTATCTGAGGTGGTCATGAAAAACAGAGCGATTGGTTTGCTGGCACTCTTGTTTCTATCTTTGTCTGTAGCTTCTGCTGTGGGAAGCAATAGTTTTGAATCGAACTCCAAAATTGCTTCTCTAATCTCATCCGGGTCATTCTCAAAAGCAAATGAGTTGTTGACCAAAATAGAGGCGGATAAACGGATAGATGATAATGGTCTCAGGGAGCTTGAGTCAGTCTATAACTCACTAAAGGATTACAATGAGTTGGAGTCTCTCAATGAATGGTGCAGCCATTCTCCAGCCGTAAGTTATCCCTTCATTGTCCGAGGGAACTACTTTCTGAACCAGGCACAGCGCTATCTCCACCCGCATGATGCAAATTTTTCGGGAATACAAAGGATCGAAGCATTTGGTCAGAATCTTGATGCTGCTCAACGTGATTTTGAAACAGCCCACGAGTTAGACCCAACACAACCGGCCGCTTCTGCAGGTATGGTCTCCATATCCAATTTACGAGGGTATCCTTCTCAAGTGATGGAGACCTGGTTTTTAAAAGCAGTAGAAGCAGACCCACTCTGGCTAGGAACGTATACCAATAAACTTCATTATTTATCCCCTCACAGAAATGGTTCTGTAAACAAGATGTATGAGTTTGCAGTCATGCAAACAGAAAAGGCACCCGAAGGAGGAAGTGTCTACAGGGTTTTGTTTGAGTATTTTGATATCCTCAATAGTTTCCATTTCCCTGTTGAGCAAAATTTTTTTTATGTCCTCAATCTTCCTTCTAAGGCTCATAAATTATTTCAACCAACGCTCGAGCAGTTTAAAGTCGACTATCCAAGATCGACAATTCCTCTGCTCTACCAGGGGAAATACAAATTTTTGCAATCTGAGCCAGACTCTGCAATCACACTATTCTCCACTATTTTAACACAAGACCCTTGTCACGTTGCTGCCCTGCAAGGGAGAATTGTTGCCTACTTGCAAAAAAATGAGCTGAAAAAAGCTGAGGCAGACAGTGAGTTACTCGTCACGATTGCACCAGACTTCTCTTTTGGCCTGGCAAACCGTGGAACCATCTCCGCTTTGTTAAATGGTGATACCCAAAAGGCCAAAAGTTTGTATACCGAAGCTATTGAGATTGAAAAGTCGCCTTATAAAAGATTCTTGTACTATCTTGATCTCGCAACGTTGCTTGCGAGTCAGAACGAGTATCAAGAAGCCCTTGGTGTGTATAACCAGTTACTTGAATTAAGACCTAACTCCGAGAAGGCTTTAATTGGCAGGGCAGAGAGTAAATATCATTCAGGACAAATCGAGTCAGCAATTGAAGACTTATTGAAGGTTATTGACTTGGGCGGACGAAGAAAGGTGGTGGCTGCCGAGAAACTGGAAACGTATCGGGAACAACTCAATAAAAAACAGCCGAACCATAAGAATTCGCAGAAACCTGTAGTCGCGAGTGAACATCGGAATGATGTGCAAACAGCAGATATTGTCACGACAATGCCACCCAAACCAAAAGCATCAGTAAACGTTGGAGAGGCGGGAAAAGTTGCCCTCAAGTGTGAGGGCTTTTATTATCGCAAAATGACCCGGGAGGCTATTGATTGTTATGCATCTCTTCTCGCAATAACTCCCCGACATGAGCAGGGACAAACGTACTTTATGTTGGGACAGATCGCTGAAAAGCAGGAGTATAATCTGGCCAAGGCAATTAATTATTATGGCTTGGCGATTGATGGTGAGCCAGAGAACGAAAGGTATATAACAAAGTTGGGGGAGTTATTTTACTTGACCCAACAATTTGATCATGCGATAGCAGTGTTTAGTAAATTAATTGAGATAAATGAGTTTAATGGAAAAGCCTACTATTATAGAGGGTTGTGTTTAGATGAAAAAGGGCAAAGAGAAGCGGCGATCAAAGAGATGCAACGTGCCCGCGCGTATGATCCATCAATTATTGAGGCTGAACGTTACCTGAATAAATTTGCGGGCAAACAGCCGGTTGCACCCAAAATATCCCAAGTGGACCAACTGTTAAGCTTAGCAGAAGAGAATATGCGGTTGAACAGGTTTGATGAGGCTGAGCAACACTATAAAGAACTGCTGAAAATAAACGGAAATCATGATTATGCACACTTCCGATTAGGTATCTTGTATCGATCCAGGGATCGAGATCATGGGCGGGCCATCTTGCAATTTGATAAAGCCATCGCCTTAAATACTGCCCGCTCAGATTATTACCTTAACCGGGCTTCAGCGCTCAGTTTTCTCGGCAGATGTGACGCTGCGATAGAGGATCTGTCTAAACTCATTGAGTTAAAGCCTACCTATGCCCCTGCATTTAGCGATAGGGGAACCTGTTACATGAAAGTTGGGGAGTATATGAGTGCTGAACAGGACTTCCAGACCGCTTTGAAATACTCACCCGGTACGAAAAGCTACATGAGAAAACTCGCTGAAGCGAACGCTCAGACAGGATCGACACTCATATCTTCTGAAGATGTTGGAATGTTGATAGAAACGGCGAAAGTTAATGTCGCGAAGAAAAACTATGCGGAAGCGGAAAAGAACTTTACCAGAGCCATTGAACTTGATCCTAATAACAGCGAACCATGCTATTTGATGGGAAAACTGATGGACGAGAAGTTAAAAGACAAAGAGAGAGCCATCGAATTCTATTCAAGAGCAATCCAACTGAATCCAAGAAATCGTGACTACTATTTCAAGCGCGGTCTCATCTATTATCACCAGCAACATTATGCCAAATCAATACCAGATTTCGACAACGCACTCACACTGTCTCCAAATGATGGTCAGATTTTGTATTACAGGGGAAATTGTCATAGAAAACTTGGTAATAAAAACCAGGCGATTGATGATTACTTAAAGGTCAAAGAGTACGCTCCCAGCTGGACTGAGGCGGTCAATTCACATCTCGAAGCACTCATGTAAAATGTGGGTTGTTGAATGGGCACAGGTTTCCCCGGTGCGTTTTGAAAGCGGGGTCTGACCCCCGCTAATATTTTTTATGTTGTTGGTTTTATTGCATAATCGACCATCTGGTTATACATGCTGGCATTCCCTTCGAACTCATTTCTGTAGATTATGTCAGTTGGCGTGATGGCTCTATCAACAGCCATTATTCCGTCAAGATGGTCAATTTCATGTTGGAGCAGTTCAGCTTTGTCTTGTTCAATATCCCTCCACTCGTGAAGAAGCCCCTTCTCGTCTTGAAACCTAATGCCGATAGATTTGTTCCTCGCAACCCGAACCATCAAATCTGGAAATGACATACAGTCATCCCACATGGTAAATCGAGCATTGCTTCGTTCAATAATTTCAGGATTGATTATTACAAAAGGACCTTCACCAAGATTAAGTGCTACAATTCTTTTTTTAATGCCGATTTGAATACCGGCCATCCCTCTGCCAAAACCATTTTTCTGTCTGAAGTTTTCGAGCGCAGATTTCAATCGGTCAAAATCAGCGCGGTTGGTCTTTTCGCTGAAATCGGTAATTGGTTCACTTGTCTCTCTGAGAAGTGGGTTGCCCAAGATTAAGATGTTGTTACTCATGAAGAACCTCTAACGTTTTTCAATGGTTGAAACGTCTCCTCTTGAATTATTATTTTTCGTCTCATGCTTATCGTGCGAGTCCGACTATTTTCTAATTTCAATTCGGTCTCACGAACAAGAACACTGAACTATTTATTAAGATCGTACGTGACTTCACAATTTGATTCCCGAGCCAGAGAGACCATCACTACTGCAAGTGCGGTCACGACAAAAAACCAGAACAGGGCAGCATCATAGGCAGCACTGTTATAGACACGCGCACCGTTGACAAGGCTCCCGTCCCAATGGTGATCAAGGATCTTACCAAGAAGCGGTTGTAAAATTGCCGCAAACCCGAGAACGGACATATTGACTACTCCGCCAACCGCACCTGGTGCTTCTGGATGATTGACTTCACGTGACCAGGCAAATCCAATGATAAGTGCTCCTGAAA
>QZLB01000304.1 GCA_004796425.1 Desulfobulbaceae bacterium
CGGGTGAGGAGGGTTCGACATCCGGTGTGGTTAATGTTTCGAATAGCGCTTCGGTGTAACGGTCCATGGTTTTGTTTTCCTGTATCTAATTTTGCAGTGTCTGTTCATCTGCTTCAATGATTGTCTGGCGAATGAAACCAACGCCTTGGCATAATCCCTCGTCAACATCTTCACGATTGTTTGCCACCGAGACCACCCGGGCCAGAAAACTGCCGGGCATCACATGGAAGTTTGTGCCGGGATGCTCGAGTATCACGAAGTCTTTGATTAACTCCCCATTGGCCACCTTTCTGAAGGTTTCACGCTCATAGGGGTTTTGCGGGATGTAGCCGGTTGTCAGTTTTTTCGTTTCAATTTTGTAGTTATAGGTCCCCCAGTGGATATTGCGGATATTATTTTCCATCTCCATGGTGTGGGGAGGGAAACGATTTTCTGTTACCGCGAAGTATTCAAGTTCGGGAAGCATGGGGGAACCTTCCGGTAGCGTCTGTTCAAGGGTAAAACAAAACTCAAGGGTTGTACCCTGTTTCCTCGCGTTGATTTCCAGAAAGAACACCGCGCCTTCGTCATCAATCAGGTAGTCGCAGCCAAATATTCCCCGATACCCCTGGGAACCGAGGAATTTACCAACTGCTACAGTATAATCATTGAGTTTCTGGCGCTGCTCAAGACTGACCTGAGATGGAAATTTTGAACCGATAAAACGGTTTCCCTCGACGATCACCTGATCAGCAATTCCGGCGATGTAAACTTCTTCTTCATTGGCCACCACACCGAGCACAGTGGGGTCAAGCTTGTGCGGAATAAACCGTGAGATCAGGTACACATCATCGGTGTTACCAAATTTGGTTTCGACCTGCTCCTGGGTATAGGTAACTGCTGAGTTAATCCCGGCGGCAGAGAATGCACCACTGACAAAAATACCGTCCTGCCACTCACCCCTCAACGAAGAGGTGATTTTTAAGAGACAATCCCAGTTTTCACAGATGCGATGGTCGGCGAGCGGTACAATGTCCGCAAGTGCCTTGTACTGAGTTACTTTGTTATTAAATTTTCTTGCCAGGTACTTATCCGGACCGAGGACTTTGACCCGCTCGATCTGATCAAGCGTCATCTCGAGCAATGATTCATACATATTAATGTAGAGAATATTTTGTTTCTCAAGAATCTTATTTATCAGGGTTCGAATTGCCGGGTTGTGAGAAACCGCAGTCATAAATATTGCAGTATCCACGCGCCAGCTCTTTCGTGGGTCTTTGGTACTTTGTGATATGTTATGGTCACTGATCAGTTCTTCATCGCCACGAGGGTTGATCACGATGATGTTGGTGTAATTGTACTGAATGCAAATATCAGGAATGATCGCGACAAATTTGACGGGTTTGTTGGTTATTCTTCGAGAGAGCGCTTCCTGTACAAAGAAGTTCAGGCTGTAGGTTTTGAGCTCACCGATGTAGAGAAAGTAATAACAGTCAGGGGTGTAAGTGAAATTAGTAAAGAGTATTTCGTCGTCTTCAATGACCATGATTCACCGTCCGGGTAAGTATGGGTAATTTATCTGGTATGGAGGAGCGGGCAAGAATAGATGCTCGACCAGAGGAAATCTGGAAAATGTTCTTTTTGAGGGTATCCAGCGGGTAGTGATGCCGGGGTGATCCAGAGCCGCGCGGCGTTACCGTGTTAGGGCAGGTGAGAAACAGTGTGCAAATCTGAGCGGAGAGCTCGTAGGGCACATAATCATCAAGTGATTCGTCGCAATCCATCGTTCCGGTTACCAGCCCTGGGCTGTTTCGACCAATATCATTTCTGCATGCATTGTGCCTGCACACGTGATTGTCCTGCACGCTTCAATTCATTAATGCAGGCTTAGTTCCTGTGTACCTCTGCCTTTATTCTTTGTCAAGTTCTCAATAAGTATCAAATAAAAAATGGTAAAAATTTGGTTTGCAGAATATCAATCAATGATTAACGATTACTTGGAAGAAGTGAAAAGTATTGCCCAATGTTCGTGAAATGGCTTGACTTATGTTACGACATTGTGCTCTACTTTGTATTGCTGTTCGGCTTCCACAA
>QZLB01000271.1 GCA_004796425.1 Desulfobulbaceae bacterium
CCTGCCGCAAGTGCCGGTGCCGCATTTAGCCCTGCACCCAGCTGGTGCTGTGTGTTGACCGTGGAGCTGATCTGCCAGGCAAGTTGATCAAGATCATCTTTGATGGCTGGTATGAATTGATCTCTCATATAGAATCTTCCAGCCATTTCGCCGCCAAGGGTAGTGGTGCTCAAATCCCTTACCGTGTTACCTGCAACAAGCTGCAGCGCAACGTTGGAACCTGAGGTCACAGTCTGAAGGCGCATGGGCATGTTGCCCTGAACCAATGGCAGCCCACCGGGCAGCTGAACATTCACCATACCGTTGCCATCAAGGTAGGTTGTGGCACCGAGGGACTCAGCGAGTTGCTTAACCAGAACATCGCGCGAGTCGCGGGCACTGTTTGCCATCTGTCCGCGAATTTCAATGTTATAGATCCGGTCGTTTAAATCAGCGACCTCGGTGAGTTTTGCGTTCAGATCTTCTACTTTTGAGATGATCGTATCGTTGATATTTTCAATAATGGTATTTAAATCGTTGGCGGTATTATTAAAGCTTGTGGCAAGTAATTCACCGCGCTGGATAACGGCATCACGCAGCACCAGATCACTGGGACTTGCCGAGAGCTCCTGCCATGCGTCAAAAAATTTATCTACATCGGTAGCAATATTGTCATCTGTAATATTGAAAACTCTCTCAAGTTCCTGGAGCGAACGAGTCTGGCCATTTGCATAACCGTAATCAACATATTTGTCCTCTAGCTGAGCCTGGAGGAATACATCGTGATCGCGCCTCACATTATCAATTTTGACTCCTTGGCCAATAAAGAAATCCCCGAAATTCACTGCAGGGTAGGGTGACAGTTCCGATGACTGGCGTGAATAACCTTCGGTATTGACGTTGGAGATGTTATTACCAACGATCTCAATAGATTTCTGATTGACTTCAAGTGAGGTGCGGGCAGCGTTTAAGGCATTGAAGAGTCCGGCCATGGTCTATACCTTTCCTGATAATAATCTTCCGTTTACCTGGGCTGGAACAGTGCCTGCGTCCGCTGCATATGTGGATGTGACCGTCCTCTTGCCAAAAAATTCCATGGTCTCTCTGATCCACCCAAGCGCTGATTTATAAAGAAATGCGTTTCGTCTGTTTTCACGTCTGATTTCAGCAGCCAGCTCCTTGTCCTCCGGATCAAGTTCCTGGACAACCGAAAGATAATTAATCAACTCTTCCTTCTCTTTCATGGCAGCAAGGAGCCGATCCATTTCGAGATCCTGGGCGTAGCGCCGTTCCTCGAGAATCAGGTCCCTGAGCCGGATGAGTTTGGTGTGAGTTTGATCGGTCATGACTTGTTATTTTCAACTAAGAATTGGAGTAATGACCCGGCAACTTTCTGAATATCGGGCTCGTAGGAGCCGCTTGCAACCTGCTGCTTTAATTCCTGAACCCGGGCTGCTCGTGCGGCTTCCTCAGGGTTACCAGTTTCCTTAGCCTTATGAACATCCTGCAGAACCGACGAGAATTCTACCTGGTCGGATTTGCCGGTTGCATCGGTTTTACTTGCCTCACCTTTTGCGCCCTTTTTGACACCACCTATGTTTGGCGGGCCTCCCACACCAAAAAATTCGATACTCATTGCGTCACCCTTTTACTGTTTACGAAGGGGGCTGATCTGCCCATTCATATAATTTTTCTTTCACCGCATCGATTGTGGCATATGAAATATCAGGTAACCAGCCACCAAAAGCTTCAAGTGCTTCGTTGAAACCTTTTTCCACACCTTCTAAAATCGCATCGAGACGGCTCGGATCATTTCCAGCGATACCTGTAGCAAAATCTACAATACGATCCGAGGTTTGTTCAATACCAAAATAACCATCATCAGCGATCAGATCTTGCGCCTGTTCAACTGAAAGCTCTCTGATATCGAACTGAGTGTCAGAAGTTGCGATTGTGAAGTCCAAACCTTGTTTTTCAAATACGTCAAAAACAAAATTTCTCAGTAAATCGTATGCTGCGTCGACAGTTGATGACAGTGAACCGACGCTTGAATAGGTTGCACTTTCCTCTATATGAAAAAAACTCAGACTCACCTGATCTCCGTGAAGACTGTCTGCATCAGAACCGCCTCTGGAAACGGACAGGGTGGCTGCTGAGACAGATTTGTGGTAACTCAGATTCGATGCGTAAAGAAACTGATTATTAGTTGTAATTTCGTTCATTTGTTAGCCTCCATGCTGTTGTTCTACTGCTTCCCTGCAGTTGAAAACGTTGGATTTTCTACTTTCCTTGTTCTCTTTATCGGAGTGGAGGCTAAAAAAATTTAGAAAAAAATTCTAGGAAGGGGAGGCGCGTCTGGTATGTCAGGATTTTTTATTAGCGATTAAATGTTTGAGCTGCTCGTACATCTGCTCACCCAGACCAATACCCTGGCCTTGACTGGCATGCCGAGCCCGCTCCATATCAACCATTCCCTCATAGATTTCATCAGAGAGGTCCTTTTCGAACAGGCCACCCTCCGGAATGGTTTTACGCATGGCCTTGAACATTTCATTGATAAACAGTGCTTCAAACTCCCTTGTTGATTCACGGAGAGCCTTGAGATCTTTGGCTTTGTCTGGTTCTTTCATAGAACTATCAAGGTGGGCACTCAGTACGGTTC
>QZLB01000003.1 GCA_004796425.1 Desulfobulbaceae bacterium
CCATGGCAACGCCGATAATAATCAGTGAACTTTTGAGAACAGATTTTTTATTCATCATTTCAATTTCAAGCTCATAAAACGGTAAAATTAGGTCTCACTTTAACGAGAATTGCTTTTTAACAACAATGCTGATCGAACTCCCACGTTGTAATACGGGGATCTAGCCAAAAACCTAAAACTATTCTCTTCATCCATTACTTTATTTTGAAACACCTTCACATATAAAAATGCATGATGTGGAGCTCCTCCCAGAAACTCCGGCATGACCAACTGTAGAGATTTGCCATGGCGCAAGCGATATGCTTCGTCGAACAGATTTGTTCGCCAACCCGTCACTCTTAAGCGCATGTTAACGGTTACGGAATTGGTATATGTATTGCGGAACTACGCAGACCTGCAGGTGGTTGAACTACACAATAGGGATGCAGGGTCAGTTGTGTTCCCGAACCCGACACGCACATTGCGCTGATAAATGGCGAACTCCAGGCGACCTTCCCCGCACCAGGCTCTATGACCGGCTTGAAATGCTGGCCAAGGATTTAAGCGGGGTTCTTGTTGATCAGGAAGAAGAAACCATTGCGAACAATGACGTACAGGGTGACAAAGTCAGCTCGTTCAGCATATTTTGGCCGGTAGTCTCTGCTGTCTTGTTAATCCTGCTGATCACCTTTTCCCTGGCTTTCATGGAGCCTGTCCCACTGCCAGTCTGGTTTTTGATATTTATTACTGCAATGGCTGGTGTGATGATCGGCCTGGGCACCTGGTTTGAGCAGACCCTTGACTCCTGGCCGATCATCAGGCGCTATCTGGACCTTGAGCGATTGAAGAAGGAGGGTGAAAATTCTGAAACTGATGATGACAAAAAAGAAGGGAACGCCCGCGAATTAGCGAAAAATCATGATTGGATAGATTTTTCAGATATTGTATTTACAAAATAAAACGTGCGAACAACCAGTCATTCCGCGGGATTTCGCAATCAGCCGCAAAATCAGTTTTTTTGCGATATAAATGTGAAATTATGAGTTACACCATTCGTTTCTACTCCGACAAATTTGACCTGAAAAATGAAGTTGAAAACTCGATCAACCCCATTAATGGCATATCAGTAGGAGAATGGCTTCATCCTCTGGTAGAACGTGAAAATATTGTAGTCTCGTCAATCGCTGAGGAGGATTGGGGCTGGTATTCATACGCAACTTTACATGAGCAAACATATTTGGTTGGCTACGCTGCAATTCCAGACGATCATCATGAAAACCACGCTGAAGTGATCATCCAGATTCATAAAAAAAGAACACTTTTTGAAAAAATTCTTGGCAAAAACAAACTGCAGCAAGATGATTCCTTAGTAAAAGTGATATCAGCTATTGCACAAAATACTAAAGAATTTAAAGATATAATAGAAGAAATATAAGGCAAAACAAAGTGTTTCACACCGTTTGCTGTGCTCCTTTTTAACGTGCAGAAAATCGCCACTTAGCCATAGGTTAAATCAAGAAATACGATGGATCGTGATAAAATCATTCAGGATCTCTATCAGGCATTTAAAAACTTTTCTCGTCCTGAAAATTTCACCGACTACGAGCACTGTCCTGAATGCTATGATCATAATGAAACAATGAAAAGTGCCCGCTTGACAACCCTGAATTCAGAGCACTTTGGCACCCCCGGTTATAATCCCTTTAATTTTCTTACGGCTGAAGCTATTGGCCATTTTATGCCTCGGTTGCTTGAATTGGCCATAACAGGCGTAAAAACAAAGGATAATGAACTATTCCTTCACAACTTCCTCTTTCACCTTGCACCGGACAAAGACTTTGACCGATTTAAAGACTACAACGAGGAGCAGATTTCAGCGGTACTTGCGCTTTACGATATGCAAATATGAAGTACCGAACTGACCTGATTGATTCGTTTTATGATGAGGATATGGATCTCGCTTTAACATACTGGAACGCAAGATCGAAAAAAAAAGACACATAAATCATTCAATTGGACCAGAAACATTCTGGTAGTGGTTCTTTTCGCTGCCGTCTTCTCTTTTGACATCATGCCGTTTCTGTTTGGCGGGAAAAACATGAAACTTTTTTACCGCGAAATAACACCGGGAATGCCTGCCGCAGAGGTAAAACGAGCAGCCACAAAGGAGAACTACAGGATAATCGAACGGGAACAAGACGGCAAACAAGCCATCTCCATTATCGATGCCAAAGCCATGGGACGGTATATTTGTGAAATTGCCCTGGAAGACCAAGTGGTAACCGAGGCAAGATACCTTCATAATGATTAGCGAAACAAACCGGATCAAATTTCACCTGCCATGCTGGAAAACCGGTACCGTAATCGTTGATTTCAGTCATTATCATTCATAAAATGACAAAAAATGATAGAATAGAAGCGTGAGATATCTCTGATAACCTCTCGTTTCTGCTGATAGATAGGTACTACACACCGTTTATTTACCGCTCTACCCAACGATCGACCACAGAAAGAAGATAGGAGAGCACATGTTATCCCGTATCCGTACCTCTTTAATCACCCTCTGTTTATGGATTGTCGTTATGTTCCTGTTGGGAAGTGTTTCTGCCCACTCCACCACCCAGCTCAGTGCTACAGCATCTGATCCTGTAGCACTCGGATGGATGACAGGATTTCCTCCCCCTGACGATAAGCTGATCATGCAGCCAGAATCCAACTTCTTCAGCTTTCCCAAATTGCGCTGGACCGTGTGCCACATCCGTGAACTCATGCCCACCAAACAGGTAAGCCGCGGTATAGGTGCACCCGTTTCGCTGGAATACGACTTAACAGACGAAATTGATGCGATCACTTTTACGCCTCTTGACAGCACAGGCTCAATGAGCTGGAAGGAGTCACTGGCCAAAAATTACACAGACGGCATTCTCATTATCCACAAAAACAAAGTCGTTTATGAGCGATATTTCGGTGCCCTGCACGAGACAGGCAAGCATGCGGCCATGTCCATGACCAAATCTCTGACCGGTCTTCTGGCAGAGATTCTCGTAGTAGAAGGCACCCTTGATGAAACAGTCAGAGTGGCAACCATTGTTCCTGAACTCAAGGATAGTGCTTTTGGCAGTGCTACGGTACGCCAGGTTATGGATATGACCACAGCCCTCGATTATAGCGAGGACTATTCTGATCCGGATGCAGACATCTGGCTCTATTCTAAGGCGGCAAGCCCCTTGCCCAAGCCAAAGGAATATACAGGCCCTGACGGTTATTTTGAATACCTCCAGACCGTCAGGCAGGATGGCACTCATGGGCAGGTGTTTGGCTACAGGACCATCAATACGGACGCACTGGGATGGATTGTCTCCCGAGTGACCGGGAAAGACCTCACTGCCCTGCTCTCCGATCGTATCTGGAGCAAGATGGGAGCTGAACAGGATGGGTACATGACCGTGGATGCCAAAGGCACACCTTTTGCCGGGGGAGGCCTCAGCGCCGGGTTACGAGACTTAGGGCGAATCGGTTTGCTGATGCTTCACAACGGAGAAATCAACGGGCAACGATTATTCCCGAAAGCGGTGGTCAGCAATATCCGGGCCGGAGGCGACAAGGAGGCTTTTGCCAGGGCCGGTTATAAAACACTCAGCGGGGGCAGCTATCGCAGCATGTGGTGGGTTTTTCATAATACCCATGGGGCTTTTGCCGCCCGGGGTGTGCACGGGCAAACGATCTATGTAGATCCCACCGCAGAGATGGTAATCGTTCGCTTCGCATCTTTTCCGACGGCTAAAAACGGAAAAATCGATCCAACTTCGTTACCGGCTTACCAGGCTGTAGCCGAATATCTCATGCACCATTAGCTGGAGCGTCATTGAGAAGAACAATATAGTAACAGACACCCAAAAACTAGGGCAGTGAAAATGAGTGAAAAGGGGTCAAATCTTTATTCTTGACAAATTCTTGGCAAATCGTGCCCTTTTTCACAATTTTATTAGCTTTATTGATGTCACCCTAAAAGCAAAGCCATCGCAATTTGAGTCAGTCCGTTCCACAACAAAACAACTGGAGGGGACCATGCAGGGCTCACTGCACCTTATTGTCAGGCGACCCTCTTGGCATAATGAAATTGGGGTAAGTAGACGGTTGGTGTTAAAGATAAAGATTTGACCCTTTAGCGACTACTGCAGATAAACATCCGGCCAATTGTCATTACCGCTATGGAAAGTCAGGCGAATAGCCTGGCCCGGATCAGAGTCTATTGGCCATAGAAAAATTTCATAATCAGCCTGATCATGTTCATGTTCGCCTTTGCTGCGGCTGGCTGCAAAAACCAGATGTGTGTTGTCATTACTGGTTTTAGGGAAGTATTCATGACTAAACTCGCCTTCTAAATCAAGCATTGGGGAAATTGAATAATCTTGTTGGTCAATATAAACAAAAGAGTTCCCCTGATTACCTTGCGGGATAACCTGGAACATACGCTGTTTGTTGCTCGACCAGAATATCTGACATCCGTTGTATACCGGAAATAATTCATTGTTCTGCCAGATGGCCGTACCCCAAAAACCGCTGTTTGAACCGATGTCTGACTGTCTGCCGGTAAATACAACACTATTTGTTTGGGCATTGTAATCCGGCGTGGAAATCAATGCCATAGGCGGCATACGATTATTCTGACCAGACTGAAATAACACTTCAGTTTCATTACTTTTCAATGTTTTTTGAATAACAGAATTGCCATTTTGGGCATAGATGATTTTGTCGTTATTAACCCAACTACCATTAGTCGCATTTTCAGAAATTAGTGTTTCTTGACCGCTTTGCATATCCAGCAGATATAAATCCCATGCAACTCGGTTTCGTTGAGAAACATAAGGAGATTTAGAACGAGAAAACAATATGCGGTTACCGTCTGGTGAAACACGTGGATAATATTCTGTATAAGGATGTGTGGTAAGTTGTGTTATCCTCATATCCGGCAGGGTCATTTTTACAATATCATGATTGCCTGAGCGGTTTGAACTCCACACTACAAATCCGTTTAAATCACCGACAGCTACATTATTGGCATTAAAGGCACCGGCCTCCAGATCTCGACGATTTTCGCCAATATCACTGGGAGCTGTGTTAAGCGCCCCTGCTTTGTTGGCAGCGCGATACTCAAGTGCTAATAAACCTGAGCCAGTGAAAAATGTGACAAAAGCCGTTAACCATAAAGCAAGTGAGGCTCTTTTGCGAAGTTTCTTCTTGTGTATGCGATTAAACATAATAAAAATAACCAATAAGATTGTGCCGCAGGTATAGTCATACATCTGGCTGACAATATGGGTGCATAACATTGTGATTAGAGCGCCGGCCTGATCGGCAACACCCAGTAGATAAAATACCAGTGAAGTACCGGCTTCATAAGAACCAAAGCTCATTAATACCGGCAATGGCAGGCTGGCGCCGACTTCGCCACCAATTAAAGCCATCATAACTTTTTCCATAGGTAGCACAGCCAGCGATTCGAAACTCGGTTTAGCGACGGCCATGAAAATTAAATAAAAACCAAAATATTTAAGCGCACGAATAATAATCGATAGGCCAAGTACTTTTGTGGTGACACCGGCTTTTTTCGTCATCATCAGGCTGTCGCTGAACTTGTTCAGTAATTCAACCAGTGGATGAACCCATTTGTGCGAAGTAATAGTACCTAACCAGCCAGTCTGCATTTTTTTATTCATCCAGGGCACAACGATAAACAGCATTGCGAAGGCAATAATCGAAACGGTCATAGCAAGTCCAAGTGCGCCCAATGCCCAGCCTTCCAGATTGCTGGTCAATAACTGACTCAAGACAATTGCCAGAATAATAAATATCAATGCCAGAAAATCGAATGCTATAGCGACGACCAGCGAGCTGACGCAGTTTTCCAGACGTACATCGTATCCTTGATTTAAAAGACCAACATAACTTAATTCACCGAGGCGAGAAGGCAGTAGGTCAACCGTCATGTTGCGGATACCTGTTACCAGCAGCATTTGGATAAGCGTCGGTACATTATCTTCCCCACTGACATTCAGCAGAATATGGTAGCGAAACGCTCTGACAAACAAAATGATAAGAAATATGAGCAAATAGCCCCATAAATAAGCAGTATCGATATTTTTTAGTGTCTGTAGAATGCTCGGCTGTTGGGACGGATCAAGGTCGGTGGTGAACATCTTTAACATTAATGCCAGAATGGCGAATGAAAAACCACCAGCGATGGCTAATTTTAAAAAATTACGCATATTGGATTTTGGTCTACTTACTTCGTTTGGCTGTTTTCACTTGTATCTGTTCTGTCATAAAGGGTCAAGTCGTCATGGGAGGCAAATCTTTGTCCTTGATACATTGGTGAAAGTTCGCCGCATCAGGGAGGTTACTGTCCAGCGGTCTCTCACGGTCAACATAGGATGTCGTCTTGATTAAGGCCTAATGTTTTCCTGATAATAAAAAAACCAGTTTATAACCGAGTTCTTTGAACTATAACGCCTCAAGATAGCACAAACTATCATAATCATCCGGGAGGCATAGCGCTTCCCACCCAGCAGTCCAGAATTACAATATGAGAGGGAAGGCATGAAACAACAAGTGAGACAGTTGTCGACGCAGGGAGATGTGGTGACTGATAAAGCGGCTACCGCAGAAATGGCCGGTTTACCCTTATCCGGTAGACGTGCCTGTATCAGCAGAAGGCTGGGTCGCACAATTGCGAGGTCCTCGACGGGTGCAGCCATGTTGTGCCTCTGCCTTGTGGCTGGCCTGATCATGGCGGGAGAAACGCCGGCCTGGGCCAAGAAGGAGTGCACGAAGAAAGAATATTCGATCGCTCGTTTGATATTCACGTTCAAGGCTAACAATAAAAACAAAAGCCTTTTGCTCGGTTCGCTCTACGAGTCGGCAACTGCGAGAAAGAGGTGCAAAAAAGGCGGCAGGGAAGTGGCTCGCCAGGCAGCATGCCAAAATGGAGTTGCCACGCTACAGCGAAGTTATGGGAAATTGTCCAGGAGTGCTCTGTGGCAGAAGGCCTGTGCTTCTGTAAAGGTAAATGGTACGTATCAACTACGGAAAATAGAGTTCAAATGCTACGATACCAGCAAGCCGGTAAATGTCTATTACCTAAAATCTAAAGGGCTTGATAACACACCGTTTATCTGTACCAATGGCAAGGCGGAATCGGCGACCGTTCGCTCCACCTGGCCGGGTGCCCAATAGCCTGGAGAACGAGAGTCACCGGTACCGGTGTTTCCCTGGTGGTGTTCTGGTTGTGAATGCATCTACATCAGCTATGAAAAAATGGGGATCTATGAATGATTTTAATGAATTATTGATCACCCAGGTGGTCTTGACCACGGTGTTTTGGGGGACTTGACCTGGTCAAAGATATGGATTTGACCCTTAAGAATACCTAAATCCGTGCCATATCCAGCCTATCGGAGCGAACCATGCAGAGCTCACGAATCCTGGGTATCAGATAATACTCTTGCCAAAAAGCGAGGCCGTGAGCGATACCGCGACTTGGGCGGTCTGGTTGGCGATATCCAGAATCGGATTGGTTTCCATGATGTCAAGGGATCCGAGTTTCCTGGTATCGCACAGGGTCTCCACCAGTAACTGGGCCTCGCGATAGGAAATTCCGCCATGAACAGGAGTACCGACGCCAGGCGCCTCGTTGGGGTCGATCGCATCCATGTCCAGACTCAGATGTATCCGCTTGCATTTTGACAGTCGGGCAAGAGATTTTTTGAGCACTCCCTGCATGGACTGCTCATCAATATCCCGCATGGTGAAAACCTTGCAACCCGACTTTTTCAGATTTTTCTTCTCTTTTCGATCCAGATCACGAACCCCGATCAAGACGACGTTTTCAGGCTTGAGTTTTGGTCCCTTTCTGCCAACGTTAACCAGACCATCGGGGCCATGTCCCATGAGTATCGCCAGGGCCATGCCATGGATATTACCGGTTTCCGAGGTCTTTGGAGTGTTGAAATCACCATGCGCATCAACCCAGATTAAGCCACAATCCTGCTCGTGGCTAACCCCACCGATGCTGCCGACTGAACCTGAGTGATCACCACCGAGAAAAATTGGGATCGTACCGGCTGCGACTGCTTGCCGAGCGGCCTGATAGGTTTCCTCACAGGCTTTTTGGATGATGGAGAGGCGCTCAGAAAAACAACCATCTTGCAGAGTATAATGGCCAGGAATCTGGATATTGCCATAATCCTCGGTTCGGTAGCCGAGGCGATTCAGGGCACCAGCCAGGCCGGCATAACGTATGGCAATCGGGCCCATATCAACACCACGGTGCTGCTGGCCAAGATCCATGGGGATCCCAATGATCCTCACCTTCTTCATGACGGTGCGTCCTTCAGGTTATTCCAGAGATTAACGATGAAGTCCTGGGCGTTGGTCAGGATGGCCTGGGCTTGAGCTGAACCTCGGTTCGCCAGTTTGTCGGCACTGAATTCAGACATGTCGACAATAAAGAAGAACACGGGCCGTACTGATCCATCAGCTTCGACTCGATAACTCGGGGTCATGTTACCGAAGGCGATTGAGTGAAGCTGGGTAGCCATTGCAATTACCGTGGTAGCTTTGCTGGCATGAACCCGCATGGCATCCTGAGCATCGTAGGCATTACCGATCACCCCAGGCAGCGGGCCATCGTCACGGATGGAGCCGGCCAGGACATAGGGAATCGGTTTTTTTTCGCAGGCATACATGATGCCTTCCTGTACCCCGGCCTGCTCGATATAATCGGCAATTGAACCGGCTGCTCGCACCGATCCGATTACATCAAGATGGTGATAGTGACCAAGTGGAATGAGCTGCTGGCTATAAATATCCTGGCCCAGGCCGGTACCGAAACGGGAAGCCTCAAGGTCATGGGTTGCCAGTGCGTTTCCTGCCATCAAGGCATGACAATAACCGGTTTCAATGAGTCCCTGCATGGCTTGACGGCTGTCCTTGTCAAAGGATACGGCCGGTCCAAGCACCCAGACGATATGGCCGTGATCACGATCATGCTTTAAGATATTGTACAACTCGTCGTAGGAACGTGAGAATGGGGTTTCGCGGGTGCCGCGTGAACGGAAGGTGAATTTGTCGGAACTTTCATCAACCTGTACAAACCCGTCAGGATGGACGAAAATCCCCTCTTCGCCATTCTCGGTTCGGCCGGTGACCACCAGTTCCCCCTTTTTCAGCCTGCGGGGTTCAACAACCCGTAAAGTAGCACCGTCAAATACCAGAACCGCATCCATCCTGCTTTCAGGAGCGAGCAACCACCCATGGTTCTCGATTTTTACATACTCGGGAAAGTTTGAGGTTGCGTGAAACTGATCAGGGGCAACACCGTCACGTGGAGCGGGTTCAAGTGTGGCAAAAGGACTTCCACTCAGTGGTGAGTCATCAAATGCAGGGGGACAATATTCCATTAATGGATTCATCTGGCTGCTCCGTTTAAGGTTTTCAGGGTTTGCCCAAATGTATACCATGTTTACGAAAAGCGCAATATGCAGCGTTGTATTTTTTTATCTCGGCAATTGTTACACTGATCTGTTTGGATTATATAAAAAATCTAAAAACGTTGTGTGGCACTTGTCTGGTATGTTGAGCTGTTTTTCACGGTTGGGATTCTTCTGCCGTTTCAAGGTGATGGTAATTCTGCTATGAATAGGAATCATGGTGTTCCGATCTGAAACAATAATACGTGA
>QZLB01000077.1 GCA_004796425.1 Desulfobulbaceae bacterium
AGGTTGCATGTGTCGATTATTTCGGCGAATCGATCGATGTATGCCTGCGCATCATCAAACTTGGGGCATCCCATCATCACCACTTTTCCCGCCAGATATCGCTGCTGGAAATCGGGCGCTGCGGCGGCGCAACAATCTGCAGCAACCAGAATATCTGCTCCTTGCAAAAAGGGCGCATGGGGCGGTATTAATCTGATTTGAATGGGCCAGTGGGTAAGTTGTGAGTCGCCTGCCTGGGAGGGAACAGCGCTTACCGGTTTGTTTGCCGATTGACATGGTGTCATCGGTGCCAGGGTCTGGATATGAGTTGAAGCACAGCCGCAGTCCATGGTGGGAGCTTTTTCAGTTTCCTGCTTTTTCAGGTCAGCAAGGTATTCCTCCACCGCGTCTTCATCAAAATCCTCCGCTTCTCGCTCTATTATCTGCAGAGCGCCGGTGGGGCAGGCACCGAGACAGGCACCCAGGCCGTCACAAAGATTATCTGCAACAAGTTTTGCCTTGCCATCTACGATCTTCAAAGAACCTTCCGCACAATCAGGTACACATAATCCGCAGCCATCACAAAGATCTTCATTAATTTCAATTATCTTTCTTACCGATTTCATCGTAAACCTCCTTGTTGCACCCGCCATACAAATTACAGCTGAGATGCAGAGTTCATCTCATATTATTGATCACGTCTCATCATTTGCTTCCAGTCTAGCAGGTTTTCAGGAGAAAACTTTGACCTGGGTCAAAAGGGTGAGTTTTGTGAGATTTTTTTTCTCAAATGTTCAATTCCCGTTTGCGCAATGTATGGCGCCATTCTCATTCCGGTGTCAGCTTCTATACGATAGAGCTCCAAAACTTGTTTCACAAGGCTGACCAACCTCCGTTCTTCAATATTTTCTTCGAGCACATCACCGATCCGAGGATTTCTTCCACCATTACCACCGACGATGAGGTTCCAATGAGTGGGGGAGACCGGTGTAACACCGATATCCCTGACAAAGGGCATGGTGCAGCATCTTTTGCAACCGGATATCGCGATTTTCAGATGCGCAGGTAATGGTCCTGATAATTTCAGTTTTCTGATCTGGTTCCCGATTTCGGTCGCCCTGGCAAAAGCGTATTTGCAGGACGCCCCTGCTCTGCAGGTATAAATCCGACCAACTTCACAGGGTTCAATTTCTTCAAGAATCGGTTTGAGATGGCTGACCAGTTCTTCAAGTCGATCGGAGTGGCAACCCGAAACAGAAATCTGATGATCAGATTCGATCCTGATTGAGTCTATGTTGAACTGTGCTGCAACAGTCTCCAGCAGTGGGAGATCTTTTATGTTGATTTGCTGGAGTCTATACCCCTTAATACGCAGATATGGCGGACTATTTTTTTTATCGGTAATGGTGTGCAGGCTCTTCATGATGGTTCTCAAATGGATAAATGCAAAGGGCTGTCACTGTGAAGTGCAGCCCTTTGCAACTGATCGGTTTTCGCTGATCAGCGTATCATACTCTTTATAAGAGTGTTCGTCTGTGACCTTATGCAAGGATGGTCTCGATATCTTCCTGGGCAGTCTCAGCAATCGGTTTGATTGCGAAATTCTCAACAAGTACCCCTAAAACATTGGGTGTGATGAATGCTGGCAGGGAGGGTCCGAGACGAATATCTTTAATGCCAAGGCTCAACAGGGTGAGCAGAATGACTACAGCTTTCTGCTCGTACCAACTCAATACCAGAGAAAGCGGCAAATCGTTTACCCCACAGTCAAAGGCACCGGCGAGAGCAACCGCAATCTGAATGGCGGAGTAGGCGTCGTTGCACTGTCCGACATCAAGCAAACGTGGAATACCGCCAATGTCGCCGAGTTGTTTATCGAAGAAACGAAATTTACCGCAGGCCAGGGTCAATACGACACAATCCTGGGGAACCTGCTCAACAAAGTCGGTGTAATAGTTTCTGCCGGGTTTGGCACCGTCACAGCCGCCGACCAGGAAGAAATGTTTAATCGCCCCGGCTTTTACACCGTCGATGACCTTATCTGCAACGCCAAGGACCGTGTTTCTGGCAAAACCGGTGAGTACCTCACCCTTGTCTTCATCTGCGGTGAAACCGGGCAAGCTTAACGCGCGTTCAATGACGGCTGAGAAATCCTTGTCCTCACCGATGTGAGAAATCCCGGGCCAGCCAACCAGGCCAGTGGTAAAGACATTGTCTTTGTATGAATCTTTTGGTTTCTGGATGCAATTGGTGGTAAACAGGATTGCACCGGGGAACGCATCCATCTCTTTTTGCTGGTTTTGCCACGCCGTTCCATAATGACCGTAAAAGTGATCATATTTTTTCAGCTCGGGGTAGGCGTGACAGGGCAGCATCTCACCATGGGTATAGATGTTGATTCCCTTACCCTGACTCTGTTCAAGCAGCATATGGAGGTCTTTTAAATCATGGCCGGTAACCAGAATCGCTTTACCAGCTTTGGTGCCCAGGGGAACCGGAGTTGGCTCTGGATGCCCGTAGGTGCCGGTGTTGCCGGCATCCAGTAATTCCATCGCCTTCAGATTGACTTCGCCGCATTTCAGGGCAACACCGACCAAGTCATTGAGTTCGAGATCTTTTCTGGTCAAATCAGCCAGTGCCTGATGGATGAATGCATATACATCATCATCTCTTTCGCCAAGTATTGCCGCGTGGTCGGTATAGGCGGCAAGGCCTCTCACACCATACAGGGCAATCTGTTTCAATGAGCGCAGATCTTCATTGTCGTCAAGAGACTGGATGAAGTCAAGATCTGCCCCTTGTTTTTCAAGCCCTGCGAGATCCGGTGCAGGGACGAAGTTCAATGCAGCGGAATCACTTCTGATCGTTGCGCCGGCTGCCTCGACACGGGCTTTCAGTTCGTCTCTCAGTGTTACCGCTTTGCGGATCCAGGTGTCGAAGCGAGCGGGGTCAAAGTCGACATTGGTCAGGCAGGCAAAGGTCGCCTCGGCAGTGAAACGATCGACGTTTGAGTCAACGATATTTGCTTTGCGCGCCTCAACGGCAACGATTGACAGCCCCTGCAGGACAATAGTTAAAAGATCCTGCAGGCCGCTGACGCCATCGGATTTGCCACATACACCAATTTGAGTACAACCACTACCTTTTGCTGTCTGTTCACATTGATTACAAAACATGGAGCTACCTCCGGTGTTAATTAAGGAAATGAATCGGACGATCACTTTGACCGTTTCCGTTATTGTTACGTGAAGGATAAAGCCGAATAGATTTTGTTTCCTTGACCTAGGTCAAAGAATGGAAAAAGCTCAATTATTATGAAGAGGGTGTGGCGGCGAAAAGAAGTGGGCCATCGGTTTCAAACCCGTGGGTGTTAAGTTCGTAATCACGGTAGCATGAGCTCACATGATATCCTGAAGTATTAATGATTTCAAACCATTCTGACGGTGAGAAGGCGGCCAGTTCATGGTTGATCACTTGATTGACATTTTGCTCTGGCTTGCCGGGATACCTGATCTTGTATCGTTGTTCGAGCAGACTGATTTTTTTCTCGGGATCGAATTGTTTGATTGATTCGGTGATAAGTTTTCCGCCATCATCGATATCCTTCATACTGAACTGGAAAAATCGTTGGAACGGGTTCTCTCGTAATTGTCGATCCGGGGTATAGAGTTGGAGCAGTAATACACCATCTGACTTGAGGACTGTATAGATTTCAGAGAGGCATCGGGCGATGGTTTTCTCATCTGTGAGTAGGTTGAGTGTATTGTAGGGAATTATCACCGCATCGAATTGGTTACAGAATCCCAGGGAACACATATCCATTGCAACCAGATGTGTACCACCCTGGGTCGCGGCTTTTTGAAGCATGGGCGAGGAGATGTCGATGCCTACCGAGCTGAAATTGTACTCATGCAGGAACCGCTGGATTCTGCCGGTGCCGCACCCGCACTCGAGTATGAAGCGGGCCTCAAATTGCTGGAGCAGTGCTTGGTAAAATCTGAAATCAGCTTTGAAATCAGAAAGTTCAAGATGATAGAGTGCGGCATATGATTGCGCAGTTACAGGGGTGAAGACTTCACGAGGTTCGTCTTCGTATCCGGTAGGTTCTGTCATCGGAACAGGGTGTGCCTGGTGGTGCAATAAACTCGTGACACATAGTGGGCCGTACCGGTGTGCATCACTAGTTCACATACCCTCCATCTATGATAAAGCCGGGGTTGACGAGCTGTGGGTCAATATTCAATTTGGCCATGGCAAACATTTTGGCAACATCAAGGTCGAAATGGATATGCCAGTTGCCGGGAATCGGCCATGACTTTTCACTGGTGAAACCGTGTGTTTCACAAACCGGGCAATATACCCGATCAACCAGCTCTGAGGGCATTCCTTCGTGGAATGAGAGTGTGATGCTATGCAATTTGCATTCACAAGTAATTGTCTGTGTTGATTCCATCATTTGTCATGCATGCTAAAGTGTTTCAGCAGAAGACACCACGTCCTGAATTCTGCGGGAAACGGCTATATTATATGATTTTTTACACTTTGTCTATGGAGTAAAATGGAAACAGAGGTCAGCGGGTTTCGGGGAGGCAGGAGGCCTCCCCGATACACTGTTTTCGTTTGATAATCTCAGGATGCTTCAGCCTGCTGAGCGGCATAGGCAGAGGCGGCACATTCGTTTTTACCGAGGTCGAGCTCTTCGGCCTTATCATCGTCAACTAGCTCAAGGTTTGCATTCACCAGCCTGATGGTTGCATATTCTGGTGGTTGCTCTCGCATGTTTGATTTAATAAATGCGAGGAAATCCTGAGGATTATCAATTGAATAGATCGCCTTGTTCTGCTGTCTTGCCGATTTAAGTGAGGTGAGGAACGTCATCTCAGGTGTCGCCTCATCCCAACCAATGAAATGTCCCGGTAAGACAATCAGCCCCCCGTCCATATGAGTGACGGTCTGTATGGTCTCGAACAAGGTATCGGACCATTCCTCAACTTTTCCGCCAAGATCAGGCCGACCGATTGATTTAATGAAGATGATATCACCGGTCACGATATAGTGATTATCGATGATGTACATGGTGCTGCCCGGAGTATGGCCGGGTGCGAACATAACCTTGACGGAAGGGCCGTTGGCAAAACCGATCTCCTGACCATCGCTGAGTTCTGAATAGTTAAGCTTGGCCCCTGCAAAATCATTTTTGTTGGCAAAAAAGGTTGCACCGGTTTTCTCAGATAATGCACGGCTGCCTGCAATATAGTCAGCTTGCAGATGAGTTTCTGCGGTACCAATGATTTCAGCCCCTTTGGAGGCAGCAAAGTCGATATAAAACTGATCATCCCGGGAAGGATCGAAAACGATCATCTGGCAGTTAGATATTAAGCCATAACTGCATGATCCTTTGCCGGGTCTGATAAACTGGTACAATTCATAATTGCTATCATCGCTGATCAATCGTGGAACCAGCAGATTACCCCAGGATTTTATTCCACCCGCCAGATAGCCAACATCGGTGAAACCGTTATTATCCAGGATCTCTGCAACAAATTTGGCTGAACCTTCTTTGGCACAGACAATTCGTATTGCGGATCCTTTGTCTGGCAGTTGCGCAATACATTCATCTTCGATTTCCATGAAATCAAAATAGGAGATATTCAAGGTGTTGATTTCATGAGGACCCTCCACCTTGAACCGACCAAAATCAGTGGCGTTTCGGACATCCAGAAGAATAAACGGTTGATCGTTTGTAACCCATTCATACAACTCTGCTGCCTGATAATCGAAAATACTCATGGTCTCTCCTTCGGGTTCAAATGTTGATTATTGCACCGTGTGCATTAGAGCAACTCTTCAAGCTTTGCCGATAGTTTGTTGAGATGTTCCTGCTCTTCATTTGCCATTTCCTGATAAAATGTCGCGACATCAGTTCCCGCATGTTTGCGAGCAAGCCTTGAATAGAGATCAAACGCCTGGGCTTCGAATTTCATACCGAGCTGAATGGCTTTTTCGGGTGTGCCGAGCTGATCTTTGAAAACTGAGATCATTTCGTCAATATCGAAACCACCTTCAAGGATGTTCAGTTCGTTTTCACCGGGTACCGCAGGGTTGGAATCTTTGTATTTACTCAACAATTTTGCCATATGACCATCTTCGAAGCGGGCCATCTGGGTTAACGTCTCTTTTTCATTAGGGTTGTCGGTCTGCTCGACCAAGGCGAGGTAAAATTGTTTCAGTCCCGCTTCCATCTGATAGGCGAGTTCAAAACTTGTTTCAAAATCACCACTGGCAAAATATTCGATACCCATTGCCTCAGAGCCGACCGACTCGCCACCGTCCCAGTCGATTAAGCCACCATTCATGTTGAACACATGCCGTACCCCTGCATTATTGAGGATTTGACAGGCAGCCTTGGATCGAACACCGCTTCGACAATAGACGATAGTCGGCTTATCGTGGTCTACTTCGGATTGGCGTAAGGATAGTTCGGGAAGCGGGATTAATATTGCCCCGGGGATGTGAGATTCTTCATATTCTTTCGGTTGCCGGACATCAATCAATTGGTATCGCTCCGCCTCCCCGGATGACATGAATTGTTTCGCTTCAGCGCTCGTTATGCTCTCCCCGGTATCAAAAAAGGTATCCCAGTTCATATCTGTTTTTACATTTAAATTAGCGGTTCAATTCTGGTTTACATATGTAAAAGCGCGGCTTCACGCGGTGTTGTCGAATAGCATTTCAACTGAAAGAGCCAGTATCGTTCGGGCTTGTCCGTGATAGACTTTTCGGTCGGTCCAAGAAGCCAGTGACTATCGTCTATCAAATTATAGAATGCGGTGTCAATGCCGATAAAACCATCGAGGAAATGAGCAATGATATGTAACAGCTTTGATTGATATCCCTGAGAGATGACAGAAAATTTATCACAACGCTCAAAGCCCGACTCACCGAGTTCCTTTACCAGGCCATCAAGTACATTTCTGTTTTTTTTGACGCCTTTATTGAGTTGCATTGAAAAATCCGGATCTGTGCCATTTACAATACTTTTATCGTCCAGGTCAATCTGGTCATAGCGAACCAGTGAGGTCTTGGCAAAGAACTGCAAAACCTGTGTCCTGCAGTCCTCCTTGTTTTCACCTTCCGCCAATATCAGATGTTCGGCCATAAGTTCCATAGTCAGTTTACCATCACCACTCACAATTACAATTAGCTCTGAGCTTAGGCTAAACCTTCCTGGGCGATGTTTTCTTTCACCGCTTTACCAATTCGCTGTCCCATCTCGACGCATTCACCCAGATCGTCGTGGGTTGGCACGTATTTTACTCGGTTACCTTCTTCAATCACATTGAGGCGCATCTCTTTCATTGCCTCATTCATCAATTTTACCGACTCGCCACTCCAACCATAGGAACCAAAGGCTGCAGCAATTTTATTCTGTGGTTTAAGTCCTCTCATATACATCAAAAAACCGGCCATCCGCGGCAATAAACCATTATTTAAGGTTGGGCAACCGAGCACCAGGGCACGTGCTGCCAAAACCTTGGTCATCACATCACTTCGGTGATGAACTTTCAGATTAATCAGTTCTGCATGAACTCCTTCTTTCTCGATACCGTGGGCGACTGCTTTGGCCATTTTTTCAGTGGAATGCCACATGGTGTCGTAAATAACCAGGGCTTTTTTTCCACCTTTATATTGGCTCCAGTCATCGTATGCTTTGATGATCTGATCAAAATGGCTGCGCCAGATTACCCCATGATCGGGGGCGATCATCTTGATATCCAGGTTAAGTTCAGCAACCTTGGCCAATAATTTCCTGATCAGCGGAGAGTAGAGATAGAGTATGTTCGCATAATATTTTGAGGCCTGTTCCATGACTTCAGACATGTTAGCCTCATCATCAAAACGTTCGGGGGTAGCCAGGTGCTGACCAAACGCATCACTTGAGAAAAGGATACCATCCTCTTTTGCATAAGTGAACATGGAATCGGGCCAATGGAGCATTCTGGTCTCCAGGAAGGAGAGTGTACGCTGGCCCAGAGAAATTTCATCACCACTTTTTACGACCTCAAAGGGCCAGTGCTCCTGATGAAAATGCTCAAGAATTGCTGTTTTACCCATCGGTGAACAGATAATTTTCTCAGGTTCGATAGCTTTCACCACCTCGGCCAAAGAGCCGGCGTGATCAAGTTCAACATGATTAACAACTAGGTAATCGATCTTTTTCGGGTCGATAATTTCCCAGATTCGATGCATCATATCGTGATAATGGGATTTTTTAACCGTATCGACCAGGGTGATTTTTTCATCGATAATCAGAAATGCATTGTATGTGGTACCGGCCATGGTGGAATAGCCATGGAAGTCACGAACATCCCAGTCTACAGCGCCAACCCAGTGAATTCCCTTTGCCAGTTCATTTAAACTCATGATAACTCCCTATTTATTATTGGATAATTGTGCCGATTTACGAGTAATTCGGATCAGTATTTCATTACCAGCAGTTATAATAATTAACCATTGCACGGATTACAAGTTGAGTTGGGTGGTAAACCATACTTATCCAAGAGAATTTGATTTTGGTCCGTGAATAATTAGTGTGAAGGAGAACGTGGAATTATTTACAAAATGATACAGAGAGTCGGCCTGACAGTATACGATTCGACCACTTTCCTAAAGTAGTCATCGTGGAAAGAAAGTCAGGGTAACACTCATGAGAATACATATGTTGTATGGTAAATCAGAATCTCAGGAGAATTTAAAAATCCCCAAGAAGCAGGCCCATAGACCGGCGGTTGATTTAACTCGTTGTACGCGCTGCGGTGGTTGTCTTGAGGTTGCTCCTGACATTTTTCAATTTAACGAGGCAGCAGGATATTTAGAAATCTGCGAACTTGACTATTATGACGAATCGCTGGTCGATGAAGCGATTAAAAATTGCCCGGAAGATTGTTTGTACTGGGAGATCGATGAGGGAACAAATCAGAAGATTTAAGCATTTTAACCATTATCGCATCACAGAGATGAAACAATACATTGCCAATCTGGTAATTTGCGATCGGCGAGGATAAAAAAATCGACGTTCACGGTTCTGATATCGGGGGTGAAGGGATGAAAAGAGGAACACTTCTCTTTGTGAAAATTGGACTTGTGCTCTGTAGTTTACTGTCTGGCTCCATTGTAAACGCAGAAGATAGAGCACTACACTCCGTTTGGGGTGCGCTGCTTGAGGTTCATGTGAAAAATGGTGTTGTCGATTACCAGGGGTTTAAAAAAGACGAGGGAGTGTTGGATGGCTACCTGGATACGCTCAATCGAACCGATCCCGCTGATTTGTCTGATGATGAACGATTGGCCTTTTATATCAACGCCTATAATGCATATACCGTAAAGCTGATTTTGGATAACTTTTCAGACGGTAAGCCCCCGTCATCGATTAGAAAAATAGGTGGTTTTTTTACCAATCCCTGGAAATTGAAGATAGCGGGAATCAATGGTGAGAAGATCACACTCGATGATATTGAGCATGGTATTATCCGAGTGGAATTTGACGAACCGAGAATCCATTTCTCGGTAAATTGTGCTTCAATAAGTTGCCCACCGCTTCTCTCTGAACCATATCTCGGTGAAACAATTGATGCCCAGCTGACGATGGCTACCAAGGCTTTTCTGGCAGACCGGGAGTTTAATTATCTGGAGGGGAATAATTTGTATATCAGCTCGATTTTTAAGTGGTACGGCGAAGATTTTGAAGGTGGTCCCGTGCCATTCTTCCTCAAATACACTTCCGGCGATATCCAGCAGAAATTAGAATCGGCAGGTGATTCGATTCGGGTCAAATATCTCGATTACGATTGGTCGCTCAATAACAAATGATCGATAAAATTCTCAGTCAGTTACATTGGTATCCGCTGCTGCTTCTTGTTATCCTGGCGCTCTGTCCGATCGTCGTGGCCCAGGAAGGCAGCGACTTAGAGCGTAACTTTGATGTTCTTAACCTCACTGGAATGAGTGCTGGTGAGACATTACCGGACGGTTGGAAGCTGCAGACCTTTTCAAAAGTGGAAAAAGCCACTATCTACCAGGTGATTGCCGAGGAGGGATCACCCACACCGGTCATCGCAGCGGTTGCAGATAGAAGCGCGGCGGGTATGGTGAGAAAACTTGAGCTAGACCCCAATCAATACCCGAGATTGAGGTGGCGCTGGAAGATTTCCAGTCTGCTGGAACATGCACAACTCACCAAGAAAACCGGAGATGACTGTGCGGCAAGGGTCCTGGTCTCATTCGGTTCAAATTGGTTCAAAGGTGGGGTGCCTCGGGGTACACTTTGCTATGTTCGCGGATCTACTGAGCCGGTGGGAACCATGTTCACCAGTCCGTATCTGAGTGATGTGGTAAGCATTGTGGTTGCGAGCGGCGCCGAATCGGTTGGTTCCTGGGAAACCATTGAACGTGATCTGGTTGAGGATTACCAACGTGCCTTTGGCGAGGAGCCCGGAAAAATCAGGGCAATATCACTGATGACCGACACTGATAATACCGGCAGCGCTGTTTCTGCATGGTATGGCCAAATTCAGTTGTTACATAAATAATCTCGGTCAAATTCTATTTTTCCTAAAAAAAGTTTTGCGAAGTGATTAGTATGCACACCTGACAATGGTATGCGTCTGTGAAGCAGTTGTTGAATGGTGATGAGCGAGGAATAAATGAAAGAAGTAACGATTTATACTGATGGTGCATGCAGCCCCAACCCCGGTCCCGGTGGGTGGGGGGCGGTTCTGTTGTATGATCGCCAAGCACCTCGCGAACTATCGGGATACGGTGGTCAAACAACCAATAACCGGATGGAGTTGACGGCGGTCATCAAGGCCCTTAACGCTCTGGATGGGTTACACCAGGTGACGCTTTATACCGATTCACAATATGTGAAAAACGGTATTACTTCATGGATTAAGAAATGGCAGCAGAATAACTGGCGAACTGCTGACAAAAAAGAGGTAAAAAATGCGGAGCTCTGGCAGGAGCTGCTCGCTATTTCACAAAAGCATACAATTGAGTGGCGATGGGTTCGCGGTCATTCGCTTAATAGATGGAACGAACGGGCGGATGAACTGGCGGTACTGGCCAGAAAAGATGGCGAGGTGACTATTGATCAAACGAAACCAGCGGTGGCAGCTGATGACGATGCTGTACACCTCTACCTCGGTGTTACCTGTAAGCATAAATCGGGTATTGGTGGTTGGGCGGTAATCATGGGCTGGCGTGAGCATATCAAGATCATGGGCAGTCGAGTCGAGGGAATGACGGCAAACCAGTTATATATTAATGCAGCAACTGAGGCGATCACTACCTTAAAGAAGCAGTGCAGTGTGGTGGTACACACCCATTCCGGCTATCTTTGCGATGGTGCGGGCTCGTGGCTGGCTGGTTGGAAGAAGCGCAACTGGCAAACCCGCGAGGGAAATGAAGTCAGTAATCGCAAGGAGTGGCAGAAATTGTCCGGTCTGCTGGATCGTTTTCCGGTGAGTTTTCAGCTCGACCAGCGAGACAATCCATTGTGCCATCTGGTTGAGGCAAAAGAAATCGCTCGTGAGTTTGAACAGGAGCAGCACGATGGATGATTCTGTAGCATTTAAGATTCACAGTCCATTTTCTCCCTCAGGTGATCAACCAGGTGCGATAACTCGTCTATCAGATACGATTAGCAGTGGGGCTCCCAGTCAGGTCTTGTTGGGAGTGACCGGTTCGGGGAAGACCTTTACCATGGCTGGAGTCATTGAGCGATTGCAGCGTCCGGCCCTGGTGATTGCACCCAATAAAACGCTGGCAGCCCAGCTCTTTTCTGAATTCAAGGAGTTGTTTCCAGACAATGCGGTTGAATATTTTGTTTCTTACTACGACTATTATCAGCCCGAAGCGTATATTCCCCAATCAGATACCTATATAGAGAAGGACTCTTCTATTAATGATGCCATCGACAAGATGAGGCACTCCGCCACCAGATCACTCTTGACACGGCGTGATGTGCTGATTGTCGCTTCGGTATCGTGTATTTATGGTCTTGGCTCCCCCGAAGAATACCGGAACATGCATCTGTTTCTGTCGACGGGCGAAGAGCACCCGATGGAAGAAGTGCAGCGTCGTCTGGTTTTTATGCAATACGAACGAAATGACATGTCGTTTCATCGCTCGACTTTTCGGGTCAGAGGCGATGTGATCGATATATTCCCGGTACATGAGGAAGATCGAGCAATTCGCTTGGAGTATTTTGGTGAAACCCTGGAATCTATTACCGTGATAGACTCTCTGCGCGGGGTCGTGTTGGATAATCTTGATGAATATACCGTCTTTCCCGGTTCGCACTTTGTCACGTCGAAAGAGCGGTTGGAAATTGCCCTGAGAACGATAAAGGATGAGCTCAAGGTTCGTTTGGCGTTGCTCCATGATGAGAATCGTCTGGTCGAGGCCCAGCGTCTTGAGCAGCGAACCATGTTCGATCTTGAGATGATGCAGGAATTAGGTTATTGCAACGGAATTGAGAATTACAGCAGACACCTTACCGGTAAACCGGAAGGTATGCCGCCACCGAATCTGCTCGATTATTTCCCCGAGGACTACCTGCTCTTTATCGATGAGAGTCATATTGGCATTCCACAGCTCAACGGGATGTACAATGGTGATCGTTCAAGAAAGGAAACCTTGGTTGATTTCGGGTTCAGACTCCCTTCGGCACTGGATAACCGCCCTTTGAAGTTTGCCGAGTTCAAAGAGCGAATTAACCAGGTGGTCTATGTTTCAGCAACTCCGGGCCCCTATGAAATTGAGCAGGTTGAAGGTCGTATTGTCGAACAAGTGATCAGGCCAACCGGCCTGGTTGATCCGCGGATTGAAGTCCGTCCGGCTTCCTCCCAGGTTGATGATCTGCTTGAGGAAATCAGACTGCGGACCGAACGGAACGAGGCGGTATTGGTTACCACCTTGACCAAACGAATGGCCGAAGATTTGACCGATTACTACGAGAACCTTGGGGTGAAAGTTCGATATCTACACTCGGATATCAAAACCTTGGAGCGCGTGGAATTAATTCGTGATCTTCGAAATGGCGATTACAATGTGCTAATCGGCATCAACCTGCTACGTGAAGGACTCGATATTCCTGAGGTTTCTCTGGTGGCCGTGCTTGATGCTGATAAGGAAGGTTTCCTGCGCTCAGAGCGATCCTTGATCCAGACCTGCGGGAGAGCGGCACGTAACGCCAATGGCCTGGTAATCTTGTACGCGGATGAAGTGACTGGTTCAATGCAGCGCACAATCGATGAAACTGAGCGTCGACGTGCTTTGCAGATGAATCATAATGAACAGCATGGTATTGTCCCCCAGACGATCGTATCACCGGTGAAAAACACCATTCACCAGTATCTCAAGGATGCCGGTTATGAATTTGGCGATGCAGACAAAACTGGTGGTGAAACGGCAGAGGATACTCCTTTTTATGGTTCGGTATTAGAACTTGAAAAGGAAATTGGCAAATTGGAAAAACAAATGCACGAAGCGGCTCGAGAATTGGCCTTTGAAGAGGCAGCTCAACTCAGGGACCGGATAAAAGTTTTGAAAAAGATGGAGATCGAACTGGGGTGAAAAAGGGTCTGCGTGGAAAAATACTTCTGGCAGTACTACCAGGTTTAGCCGCATTAGTACTCAAACTATGGTTTGCCACCTGTCGTAGTGTTGAGCATAATCGTGAATTCAAGAATGCGACCTTACGGAGCGATGCTGCTTCTATTGTGACCGTCTGGCATTTCTCCATTGTGTATGTTTTTTATCATATGCGTAAGGAAAAAGGCGCAGCGCTGGTGAGTGCCAGCGCAGATGGTAATTACCTCGCGAGATTTGCCGAAAAATTGAATTTCGCCACCGTTCGGGGCTCAAGCAACCGTCGAGGAGTGGGAGCTTTGAAAGAGCTGATCACCAAGCTCAAAAATGGTATAAATGTGGCAATTGTTGCAGACGGTTCGCAAGGACCACCGCTCAAAGCTCAGGGAGGTGCACTCATGATGGCCTCAAGAACTGGTACCCCGATCCTGCCGTTGACCTGGTCAGCGCGTCGATATTTTACGGTGAAATCATGGGATAGAACAGCGATACCGCTGCCGTTTACCCGCATCGACTTTTTCTATGGGGAACCGATGTCGGTTCCGGCTGAGCTGTCGGTTGAAGAACTTGAGCAGTATCGAATCGAACTGGAAAACCGTATGCTTGCACTTTATGAGCACGCTTGGTCGCACCAGCAAAAACAGGGACATTGAAGGTGAAGCAGGCCAAAGGGATCGTTGTTGCAGGCCTCTCAGGAGGTTCGGGCAAAAGTGTGGTGTCGGTGGGAATTACCGCAGCTCTGCAGGAAACCGGCAACCGCGTGACACCCTTTAAAAAAGGTCCGGACTATATTGATGCCGGTTGGCTGCATTGCGCCGCAGGCCGCAGCTGCTATAACCTCGATCCGTTCCTGGTTGGAGAAGAACAGATTCTCCACTCTTTCCATTCCCGTTCGGTTGACTCCGATTACGCTATCGTTGAAGGCAACAGAGGGCTTTATGATGGTGTCACGGCCACGGGAGGATATTCAACGGCAGAGCTATCGATTACTCTGGGGCTGCCGATATTGCTTGTGGTGAATTGCACCAAGACGACCCGTACTATTGCTGCCTTGGTCTTAGGTTGTATGAAGCTGGATCCTCGTGTTTCTATTTGTGGTGTGGTTTTGAACCAGATAGCGACGAACCGGCAGGAAAAAGTAATTACCGAAGCAATCGAACATTATTGTGGAGTACCGGTGCTTGGTGCGATCAGAAGAATGAAGAAAGATATCTTTCCCATGCGCCACCTCGGAATGGTCCCGCATCAAGAGTATGACAATAGTAACGATGCGGTAAAACTACTTGCTCAGAAGGTGTATGAGTCAGTAGATCTGGATCGGGTCATTGATTGTATGGCCCCGGTTCCGCTGCCCGAAGCAGTTGCATCAGAGTCCCATGCCAGTACCCGGGAAGAACGGTTAAAAATCGGATTTATCCAAGACGCGGCATTTCAGTTCTACTACCAGGAAAATCTAGACGCACTGGAGCAAAATGGTGCCCGACTGATACCGGTCAATGCACTTGAGGATAAGCGTCTGCCTGATCTTGACGGATTATACATCGGTGGTGGTTTTCCCGAAACCAGCGCCAGGGAATTATCACTCAATCGTTCCTTTAGAGAGAGCTTGAAAGATAAAATAGAAAGTGGTTTGCCCGTTTATGCCGAATGTGGCGGGTTGATTTTTCTTGGCGAATCTATCACGCTTGATGAGCAGCGCTATCCACTTGTCGGTATCTTTCAGGTTGACTTCGGGATGGAGGAAAAACCCCAGGCCCATGGCTACTCAATATTTAATGTGGCGTCGGAAAATCCTTTCTATCCAGTGGGGAGTGAGGTGAAAGGTCATGAGTTCCGTTACTCATCAATCCTCCACCACTCGAAAGAAACGACCCACCTGACCCTGCAAATGAAGCGGGGCACGGGGTTCGTAGATAAAAAGGATGGTCTGGTCTATAAAAATGTGCTGGCGCTTTATACCCACATACATGCTGAAGGCACACCGGAATGGGCGGAAGGCTTCATGGCCCGGTGCCGGGAACAAAAGCGCCCTGTTTAGGATGAAAAGGCTTAGTGGCTGGTCGTTCGGCCGGTCGTCCCCATTACCTTCATAGAAATCCGGTCCTGATCTTCGATCGATGGTTTGGGTTCTTTCCAGTGGATAAATTGTTCGGTGACTCTCATGAATGCACCTTGATCATCTTTGCATTTGTCACAGATGCTGTTGGCTCCGTCGCGATACATGATGACTTTCGAGGCAGGCTCTCCTTCTTCACTGATTGCAGCCATTTTTCTGCACCCGCAATCAAGCCTCAGTACGACGACTCCGATACCATCGGGACTTCCTTCGAGAATACCTTCAACCATGGCGATTTCCCGTTTCTCGAGCAGTTCCTTTTTCTTGTTTTTCTTGGTCTGTTTACCCATCTTCTTGAAACTCCCTACCAGTTATTATTTAACTCTTCATAATGACATTTTTGAGAGGTACATATTAACGATGAATCGTCTGAGCGCAATGTTTAAAGGACGTTCCTCTGAAATATCGTACTCATGATGAGAGCCATCTGATTGTTTTTCCTCATTGTTGATCATGAATGATAATACAATGTGGCAGGGTCTTTTTGCTTGACAAAAATATGGGCGTACATTAATGGATATTTACACGAAACGATTGATTTTAGTTTTCGGTAACCAGGCTGGTTAAGTGTCTAAAATGCTTAACCTATTTATTTTTTCGTATGGAGGTGTATAATGTTTGAGGTATTGATAGACAAAGACAAGTGTACTGGCGACGAGGAATGTGTAGCAGCATGTCCGGCACAGGTATTTGAAATGGTAGACGGAAAAGCCGAAGCAGTGGAAGCTGATGAATGTCTCGGCTGTGAGACCTGTGTAGAAGTTTGCCCAGAAGGTGCGATTGAAATTAACGAAATGTAATCACACCTGTATACAGCTATTTCAAGCCCATCTCCCGCGAGGGATGATGGGCTTATCTATTTTTATCTCACCAAACTGGTTTCCGGATTGAGAAGTTTTAAACGCTTTAAACCAGGTGTGCAAAGACGGGTGCACATATTCTGCTCTGCATCGCTCTGGAGCCTGATCGGTATTTTTTTATTATTGCGGGGTGTGGAGAAGCTGTTTGTCACCGGTGAATGGTGGCTGGTTGTTCCGGGCATTGGGGGAGGAGTTTTGAAATCTTTATTGATTCTTGACCCCAGCGCCAAACGCAGTCTTGATCGCATCAGACACTTTTCCGACAACACCTGTATTGGCGCAGTCTACTCCTGGAAGACGTGGGTACTGGTCCTGGCCATGGTCCTTTTTGGTATGGTGCTTCGGAAATCCCAGGTACCTGATGAGCTGATAGCGGTCATCACCATCGCCATTGGCTGGGCCCTGGTTTTTTCCAGTCGACATGGTTGGAGCATGTGGTTTTCATGGAGAAAAAGTTCTGATTAACATAACGCATGATGAACAATTCCTTTAATACCGTGACCATTGACCGACAGGCATTGGTCAATAATTATCAACTTCTATCAAAGTTGGCTGGGGAGAGTCGCACCCTGGCCATGGTCAAAAGTGATGGATATGGACACGGTCAGATAGAAACCTCACAAGCGCTTGCACAGGCTGGATGTGATCTTTTCGGGGTTGCTGAACTGAGTGAAGGGGTCGAACTACGAGAATCAGGTTGTCGAGGTGAAATTCTTACTTTCCTCGGCTTTGACCGTGGTGACGTTGACTACTTTTTTTCCTGCACCTTGACTCCCGTTGTCTTTACCCGGACAGATTTACAGGCGCTTGCAGCAGGGAGTGTAAAGCACAATCGATCAATTGAGGTGTATCTGAAATTTGATTGTGGTATGAGTAGACTGGGGTTCAACCCTTCGGAGTATCAAGAAATCGTTGAGTTTTGTAAATCTCTGAAGGGGCTCAAGGTGAAAGGGGTGATGAGTCATTTCCCCTGTTCTGATGAGCCTGATTCGCCCAGTAACAATGCAGTTTATGAACGGTTTACCTCATTATTGAACAATTCAGCAGAAGGTTCCGGATTTGAGGGTTCGCTCGCAAATTCGGGTGGCTTGATAAATCAACCACAGGCTCATTTTGGGATGGTCCGTACCGGCATATCACTGTATGGATATCATCCGGCCGGACGCCAGGCCGGACAAGCTGAAAAGTTGGGGTTGAGACCTGTGCTGTCTTTCCACAGCCGGGTACTCCAGCTCAATCATATAAAGGCCGGCACAGGGGTCAGCTATGGTCATACATTTGTTGCAGAGCGAGATATGACACTGGGGGTACTGCCGGTTGGCTATAGTGATGGCTACTTCAGAGCGTTATCCGGTAAAGGTGAAGTGATTATCAGGGGAAAACGAGTGAAAATTTGTGGCAGGGTCTGTATGAACCTCTGTATGGTTGATGTTACCGATGTTACCGATGTTCAGGAAGGTGATCCGGTGACCCTGATCGGAACTGAAGGAAGTGAAACCATTGACGCAGATGAAATAGGCCAACTGAGCAATACGATCAGTTATGAGGTCCTCTGCGCGATTGGTAACAATAATCAAAGAATTTACATGTAATAATTATGATACGAGCTGCACTGAAAATTTATATTGACGAGTGTTTCCAGAAGGGCGTTGCCCAAGGGCTGTGGACAGATCGGGCTGCCGGAAAATATGCAGTGGAAGTACCCAAAAGAGAAAACCAGGGCGACTACTCCACGAACCTGGCCATGGTTGTGGCAGGAATTGACAAAAAAAATCCGCGCGAAATCGCCTCGCAGCTGACCGCAATGCTTGAGGAAAACGATAACCTGGTCAAATCGGTTGAAGTTGCGGGACCAGGCTTTGTGAACGTAACGATAAAGTCCTCGGTCTGGTCAACAGTGCTGGAAAAGATTGAGCAGGGTGGCAGTGATTTTGGTCGCTCGAAAGTGGGCAATAATAAACGAGTGATGGTCGAGTTCGTCTCTGCCAACCCGACCGGTCCGCTATCGGTGGGGCATGGCCGCCAGGCTATCCTGGGCGATTCCATTGCGCGGTTACTTGAAGTCACCGGCCATGAAGTCTATCGGGAGTATTATTACAATAATGCCGGTCGACAGATGCGAGTGCTGGCCCAATCGGTCAGGGGGCGTTATCTGGAACAATTGGGGCTTGATGGTGACTTTCCGGAGGACGGGTACCAGGGTGGCTATATCACCGATATCGCATCGGAACTGATTTCTGAGGTGGGTGAGGGGTTGAAGGAGTCATCCGAGTTGGAACCCTTTCAGAAAAAGGCTGAGCAGGCAATATTCAAAGATATTTCGGGTACCCTGGAGAAAATTGGCATCACCTTTGATAACTACTATAATGAGCAATCGCTCTATGATGATGGCCATATCGACTCTGTTGTTGAGGAATTGAGAGGAAAGGATCTGGTTTATGAGCAGGATGGGGCTGTCTGGTTTAAAACCACTGATTTTGGCCAGGAGCAGGACCGGGTTATTATCAAGTCCACTGGAGAGCCGACGTACCGTCTGCCGGATATCGCTTATCACCGGGAAAAATTCAAACGCAATTTTGACTGGTTGATTGATATATTTGGCTCAGACCACATTGCGACGGTACCGGATGTAATGGCCGGAGTGAAAGCGCTGGGGTATGATCCAACGGCCGTGACCGTTGTATTACATCAGTTTGTCACCTTGATGAGAGACGGCAAACAGGTAAAGATGTCTACCAGGAAGGCAACCTTTGTAACTGTTGATGACCTGCTCGATGAGGTTGGAGCCGATGTGCTCAGGTTTTTCTTCATGATGCGAAAACCTGACAGTCAGCTTGAATTCGATCTGAACCTGGCCACCAAGGAGAGCCAGGAGAATCCGGTCTATTATGTTCAGTATGGTTACGCCCGGCTTTGTTCTATCATCAGACAGGCCGAGGAGAAGGGTTTTACTGTTACTGATTATGGTTCGATAGATCAAAGCTGCCTGATTGAGGCTGAAGAGTTTCAGTTACTGAAAACAATGGCCTCGTTTCCGGCACTGATCGAGAGCGCGGCACTTGATCTGGCACCCCACCGGGTGATTTTTTATCTCATTGAACTGGCTGGACAATTCCACAGCTATTACAATAAGCATAAAGTTATCTCAGATGACCCGGCTCTTACCCAGGCACGGCTCTGCCTGATATCTGGGCTGAAGACGCTCTTTGGCAATGGTTTAACATTTGTCGGTTTGGGAACACCTGAAAAAATGTAGGAAATGGCGACGAGAAAGAGACAACCAGCGAAGATTAAATTTGAATTGACGAGGAGCGGTATCGGTGGTATTGCCATCGTCTGTTTCTGTATTTTTCTCTGGATGTTTCTTCTGGGTGTGTGGACCGGTCAGTCCCTCCTGAAACCGGCAGAGCCGGTTTCAGCCGGATTTGAGGCGGGGGAAATACAGGACGAAAAGCCGATTGTTTACCTGAAAGCTGAACAGAAAAAACGCAAACCTTAGGAAATACAGGTGCTTCACCTGCTTCGTTCCGGGTCAGAATAATGATACGAAAAGCACGAATCTCCGATGTAAAACGAATACATGGTCTGCTCCAGCACTATGCGGACCAGAAACTCCTGTTGGGTCGATCAATCAGTTCACTCTATGATCACCTCAGGGATTTTGTGGTGTACGACTCGAATGGTGGTACGGTTTCAGGAGTCTGTTCACTGCATATCTGCTGGGAAAACCTCGCTGAGATACGGTCACTAGCCGTTGATGATCAGTATCATGGGCAGGGAATCGGTGCACAGCTTGTCACCCATTGTCTACAGGAGGCTGAAGAATACGGGATCAATCGTGTTTTTACGCTGACCTATCAACCCGAATTCTTCAGGAAGCAAGGGTTTAGAGATATCGACAAGCGCGAATTGCCCCACAAAATATGGAGCGATTGTATCAATTGCACGATGTTTCCCGACTGTGACGAGGAAGCGCTCGTTTTTGATGGTGCAAAAAAATAGCGGAAAACAGTGGTACATCCTCTTTGTTGAAGTCGTATCTTGAATCTTGTACCGATAGTGCTTAAAGTGCGCCCGTCATTAGTGTGTTGAACAAAAAATCTTCTACTTAGTTGAAATCATGATAGGAAAAGTTCTTACGAAAGTTTTCGGAAGCAAGAATGAGCGGGTACTCAAAGATATTCAACCGCTTGTCAACCGGATCAATGAACTGGAGTCCAGTGTTGAACCGTTGGACGATTCGGCATTGGCAGCAAGAACTGTCGAATTCCGGGAGCGGATTGAGAAAGGCGAGCCACTTGATGATCTGATACCGGAATCTTTTGCGGTCATGCGTGAAGCCTCCCGAAGGGTTCTCGGAGAACGCCATTATGATGTCCAGCTGCTTGGCGGTATTGTTCTGCACCAGGGAAAAATCGCCGAGATGAAAACCGGTGAGGGTAAAACCCTTACCTCCACCCTTGCGGTATACCTGAACAGTCTGACAGGTAAAGGGGTTCATGTTGTAACAGTAAACGACTACCTGGCCAGTCGAGATGCGGAGTGGATGGGACAGGTCTACAAGTTTCTCGGTATGAATGTCGGTCGTATTATTCACGGGATGCCTGATGAAGAGCGTCGTGAGGCATATAAGGGTGATGTCACCTACGGTACCAACAACGAATTTGGTTTTGACTACCTGCGGGACAACATGAAATTCGAACTGGCCGAGTTCTGTCAGCGAGGTTTTAACTTTGCCATTGTCGATGAGGTGGACTCCATTCTAATCGACGAAGCGCGTACCCCACTGATTATTTCCGGTCCCGCTGATATTTCCACTGAGCTCTATCGGAATGTGGATAAGATCATGAAGAATTTTAAGCGGGATGAACATTATCTGGTGGATGAAAAAGCCCGGCAGGTCTCGTTGAACGAAGAAGGTATTGCCCTCGGCGAGGAACTGCTCAAGATCGACAATCTTTACGATCCCAGCAATATAGAATATCTCCATCATTTGAATCAGTCGCTTAAGGCCCATATCATCTTCCAGAAGGATGTTGACTATATTGTCAAGAACGGGCAAGTGGTGATCGTTGATGAATTTACCGGTCGAACCATGGAAGGCAGGCGTTATAGTGATGGCCTCCATCAGGCTCTCGAGGCAAAAGAGAAAGTCAAGATTGAAAAGGAAAACCAAACCCTTGCCTCAATTACCTTTCAGAACTACTTCAGGATGTATGACAAACTCTCCGGAATGACCGGTACCGCTGATACCGAGGCTCCAGAGTTTAAGAAAATTTATGATCTCGACGTGGTAGTAATGCCGACCCACATGCCGATGATTCGTCTCGACTACGCTGATGTCATTTATAAGAATGAGCAGGCGAAATATAAAGCGATCATCAATGAGATCAAGGAAAAGCACGAAAAAGGCCAACCGGTACTCGTTGGTACGATTTCCATTGATGTTTCAGAGAAAATTGCCCGGTACCTGAAAAAGGAAAAGGTTGCCCACGAAGTCCTCAACGCCAAACATCATGAGCGTGAAGCGGAAATTATTGCCGATGCCGGACAACTCGGCAAAGTTACCATTGCCACGAACATGGCAGGAAGGGGAACAGACATCAAACTTGGTGATGGAGTCATTGATGCGGGTGGTCTCCACATTCTCGGCACATCCCGACATGAGTCCCGGCGAATCGACAACCAGCTCAGGGGGCGATCCGGGCGACAGGGTGATCCCGGTTCCTCACGATTTTTTCTTTCACTCGAAGATGATTTGCTGCGAATTTTCGGCTCTAACCGGATCTCCGGCATCATGGATAAACTCGGAATGGAAGAGGACGAGCCCATTGAACATAACATGATCACCAAGGCCATTGAGAACGCACAGCGCAAGGTCGAGGGTCATCACTTCGATATAAGGAAGCATCTGCTTGAGTATGATGATGTCATGAACAAACAGCGAGAGGTCATTTATCAGCAGCGTCGTGAGGTCCTCTCGGGAGACAACCTCCAGACAGTCCTTCAGGATATGATCGATGATCTGGTCGAAAGCGTTGTTGATGAGGTGGTTGATGACCGACGTTCGGCCGATGAATGGGATTGGGAGCGCTGTGAAGAGCGGATGCAGGAACTATTCAACAAAAAACCGGTTCTGGATGATGATTTCAAGGAGCAGGCGAACGCTGATACACTGCTGGAATTATTGCAGCAGACTGCCGCTGAAGCCGTCAAATCACAGGAAGAAGTGAACGGTGTGGATACCCAGCGACAGCTCGAAAGAATTATCCTGCTGCAAATGGTGGATACCCATTGGAAAGAGCATCTGCTGTCGATGGATCATCTGAAAGAGGGCATAGGACTGCGTGGCTACGGCCAGAAAAATCCTCTCAATGAGTATAAAAAAGAAGGCTTTAACCTGTTTGGGAACATGATCGAAACGGTGAAAGTCCAGACCATTTCCAGTTTGATGCGCGTACGAGTCATGCAGGAAGAAGAAGTTGAGAGGCTGGAAGAGGAACGCCGTCAGCGCCAAGAGCAGGCAATGCAGATGAATAAAGGTGCGGCCGGCGAGGAAGCAAAACCCCTCGAACCGATCAAACGGGAAGGGGAGAAGATTGGCAGAAATGCTCCGTGCCCTTGTGGTTCAGGAAAAAAATATAAAAAGTGTTGCGGTCGCGTCTAACATCAGCGACGCGCAGAAATACTACCGATAAGTCAATTTCACCATGGGGGGGATGATTCCCCCCCTTCGGCGCCTTCAGTCTCCCCTCAGATAACCTGCCGTGATAAGCCTAATCAACCATGCAGTTTGTTGGGGCTCATCAAATGTTCTTCCATATGTCTGAGCTCATCAATTCCTGAAACGACAATGTTCGGATCAACGGTAAGATCTTTCGCCGGTAGTTTATCGTCATAGTCCATACTGCTCAGTACGTGCTTGATGCAGTTGAGTCGCGCCAGTTTCTTGTTGTCCGAACGGATAATGGTCCAAGGAGACAGGGTTCGGTTGGTTTCCTGGAGCATCTGGAATTTTCTGAGAGAATAAAGATCCCAGTATTTCTGGGCGAGATTATCAACCGGCGACAGCTTGTACTGTTTCAAAATATCCTTTTTGCGAGAATCAAATCGCTTCTTCTGCTCATCTTTTGATACGGAAAAGTAGAATTTGAAGAGTTTGATCCCATCTTTAACGAGCAGTTCCTCGAGCATCGGAACATCTTTGAGGAACCGTTTGTTTTGCTCATCGGTACAGAATCCCATCACCGGCTCGACCATGGCGCGGTTATACCAACTTCGATCAAAAAATACCATTTCACCTGCCGAGGGCAGTTGAGAAATGTATCGTTGAAAGTACCACTGCGTCGATTCCGTTTCATTCGGTTTGACCAGCGCAACGACTCGAGTGTTCCTGGGATTAAGATGGGCAATAAAACGTTTGATGGTCCCACCCTTGCCGGCTGCGTCTCGTCCTTCAAATATGAGCAGTACTCTGGTGCCGTCGGCTTTCATGGATTTCTGCAACTTCATGAGCTCGACCTGTAATTTTCTCAACTCAATTTCGTATGCCAGGTGCCAGTTTTTAATCCAGATTGGCGAACGGTCATTGGATTCTTCAGCGTCAATATTCTTCAGCGCTGTCAATTCCGTCAATTTGATCTTATCTTTTTTGATGTCCCCTGAGTTTGGCTTTTTTGATGGCATACCGGTCTCCGGTTAAGTTGGGATGAATAGTTCTAACACCTCGATCGATTAGAATAATGTTAAAGTATTATGTCGAAATCTTAAAGATTTTGCAAATGACTCAAAAAAAAACACTGATTACAGCCGATAACGGATGCTTGCCGGTTGCCCGAATAGGAGCTACAACAATGGCGTGCCATATACCTGTTCCTGAGTTCGCATGATTTTCAGCTCTCGATGTCCTGGAATAACCACTTTGGAATTCCTTTTGAAGTTGAGACTCCGGCTTCTCCCGACATACTTTACCGAGGATAGAATAAGTTTCATTGTTTCTTTGCGAGCCTGGTGTTTGTCATCGGATCTGATAACCCACCAGGGTGATTTTCTGGTATGGGTCCGCTGGAGAAGGATCTTTTTCTTCTCGGTGAATTCATCCCATAATTCCTGAGCCTGCAAGTCAACCTCGCTCAGTTTCCACTGCCGGAGCGGGTCATTTCTTCGCCGTTCAAAACGCCGCGCCTGTTCTTCTTTGGACACGGAAAAATAAAGTTTAAGCAGAATGGTTCGGCCAGCATCGAGGATGAAATTTTCTTCGTAACTGGTCACTTTTCTGAGAAATCTGTGGTATTGCTCTTTGGAGCAGAACCCCATCACTGGTTCCACCATCGCACGATTATACCAACTCCGATCAAAGAGAACGACTTCCCCGGCATGGGGAAATTGTTCAATGTACCGTTTCATATGCAGCTCGGTTTTTTGGATTTCGTTTGGTTTTCCCAGTGCGACAACCCGGTAGCGCTTTTCGTTCATGTACCGGGTGACACGCCTGATGGTCCCCCCCTTACCTGAGGCATCACGACCATCAAAAAGGATGATCATTTTTTTACCGTGCCGCTCGAGGTGGTTCTGCATTTTTATCAGCTCGGCCTGGTATGGTTTGAGTTCCTCCTGGTTGTAATATTTCAGGAGGGCGGCATTGGTAATCTGCTCTTTCTCCCTTTGGTCGAGCCGACGTGAAATTTCTTTGATATGTTCAGCGGGGGCTTTTTTTACCGCCCCCGATTCATGAGCCTTTACAACGTCTCTGATCAGCGATGTAATGCCCGCCTCGTCTTGAATTAATTTCGTTTTTCTCATCTCTTGTATCTTCTTTCTTGATTATTACTGGTGTGGCGTATCGTTTTTGCTAATTGAGTTTGCGTCCTGTGCGGTACATCGTGCTATATATTGAAGGAAAACGCAATGTTTCAAGTTTGTTAATGAGTCGTTCCAGATCATACGCTACCCGAAAATGACAGACTTTTATTTGATCCCGGCTGATCTGGATGGTGGCGCAGCTGGCTGCGGGATTTCCATCGAACATCCTGCCCACACTGCCTGGGTTGATAAAATGAACACCGTCGATGAATTTATAGTAGGGGGTATGTGAGTGTCCGGTAATGATGATCTGGTGAGGTGATGCTTTAGCAAGTGTTCGAAATCGTGCGACCGGGCCATCTCTGAATAGAAACTCATCTGGATCATCGGGGCTGCCGTGGTACAAGCCAAGTGAGAGGGGAGCCAGGAGTTGCTGACCGTAATTTTCCAGCTGAAGGTGCCGGTATAACGGCTGGTTCAGTAACCAGTTGCGGTTTTTTGAGCTGAGTTCTGCCGATGTCCAGCCATACATGATTCTCTTTTCTGGTTTTCGCGGTTTTTTAAAGGTTCTGCCATGCAGGAGCTCTATTATGTGACGGTCGGTATTTCCCAAAATGGAAAGTGCCTGGTTGTCTTGCAACCAATCGATGGTTTCGTTGGGGAATGGACCATAAACGGTTGAATCTCCCCCATTGAGAATCAGGTCAAAGTGCTCCTCAAACGAGTTGATGATTGACTCTAGAGCAGGGAAATTTGCGTGAATATCTGAGATAACGAGAACATTCATAAGTTTCTATACTAAAGCAAGGGGCCGATCATCAAGGCTACATTTTCTTTAAACCGCCTGATCAGGGGGCGTTTCATAATTTCCTGGGGGTCTGGTTGAATGGATTGTGACTCATATCGATGTTGAACTTTGCGAAGTTTTGTTGTGAATTCCTGATCGTAAACAATAAGGGTTGCTTCAAAGTTAAGCCAGAAACTTCGCATATCGAGATTTACCGAGCCAAGAAGAGAAATTTTTCCGTCTATCGTAATAGTTTTTGAGTGGAGCAGTCCCCGGCGAAAGAGTAGAATCTCAACCCCGGCTTCCATCAGCTCGGGGTAGTGTGCCCGGCTGGCATACTGGACCAGTTTTGAATCGTTTTTTTCCGGGATGATCATCACCACCCTGACACCCTTGTGTGAAGCAGATTTAATTGCGGTCAGCAACGATTCATCAGGTACGAAGTAGGGGGTGGTAAGGATAACCTCCTTGCGAGCCGAATAGATCGCGGTGAGCAGCAGGTGATGAATGGTGTCAGGTGCCAGTCCCGGCCCGGATGGTACAAGTTGCACGGGAATTGATCCGGTTGATTCGAGCAGATGGACATCATGGTGTTTTCTAAGATCAGCAACATCGTTGCTGATATCGCTGGTAAAGGGCGGGAGATCATCAGACTCCAAATACCAGTCGCTGGTAAAGGTTCCGGCCAGACTTTCTACAACCGGCCCTGTTATTCTAACCATCAGATCGATCCATTGGCCGACCCCATGATCCTGCTTAAAAAAAAGCGGGTCGACCATGTTCTGGCTGCCGGTGTAGGCAATTTCACCATCGATTACCACAATTTTTCGATGATTTCTGATATCAACCCGTTCAAACAATGCTTTTATGTATCCTGCAGGCAGGCTGTCGTGGATTTTTACGCCACCTTTTCTCAACTCGCTGGCTCGTCCGCTGCTGATGAACTTTCGACTGCCGATGGAATCGACCAGTATCCGGCAGGTAACACCTCGCTGTGCAGCTTTCAGCAGTGCATCCTCAACCTCATTGACTTTGCCACCGCAGTGCCAGATATAAAACTGCAGATGACAACTGGAGCGAGCCTGGTCAATGTCTGAGATAATTGCATTGAGAATTTCTTCTGGTGTTTCGATAATCTCAAGCGCGTTACCATCGAGGGCGGGGATGCCAATTAACCGCTCTGCCTGACGATGGAGTGGACGGTATTGCCAGGTGAGGCGGTCTTTTGCGATCGGGGCTCGTGATTTTAGAGTGTTCAACCAGAATTGATAATGGGCGAGAGACTTCCTGGTCCGCTTGACCCTGCGTTCAGGAATTCTGTTTTCTCCAACCAGTAGATATAATATCGCCCCGATAAAGGGGAGCAGAAGAATAATAATCAGCCAGCCAAAGGTGGTTCCATTGGAATATTTTTTCAAAACCACCCGGGCGGAAAGCGTAATTCTTAACGCAAGATCCGTAACCAGAATGATGGTTGGAAAAATTGAAAACGTCCAGTTATATTCTTGGGCAGTCATGTTTTTCTGGCATTGCATGAACCGGCTATGCTAATAAGATGGTAACAGCTGCCCAGCCTCGCGGAAGCTGTTAACATGCAACTGGCTCCGGACGTAAAAACCGGGCAATCTGTCTGTCGGGTGACCCCGATAGGACCAGCGAAGCCACGGTAAAGGGGATAATCGGGAGCGTAGTTTCTCAAAACGTTGTTTTTCAGGGATTTACTATATAGGATTTCGTTATGAATATAAAAGGATTTTCTCTATCGGCAATCGCTGCAGGGATTAAGTATCAGGATCGGCTGGATGTCGGTTTGATCTATAGCGATGTACCGGTAGTGACGGCCGGAGTTTTTACCACCAACCAGGTAAAGGCGGCCCCGGTTTTGCTTGATATGGAGCGGCTGAAACAGGGAAGAGCCCAAGCGGTGCTGGTGAATAGTGGTAACGCCAATGCCTGCACCGGACCAGAAGGTATGGAAACAGCACTTGGTACCAGCAAAATGGTCGCTGAAGCACTCGATATTCCTGAAGAAATGGTACAGGTCTCTTCAACCGGAGTAATCGGTGAACCACTTGATCTTCAACCCTTTCGTGATGGAATGAATGAATTGGTCGGGGGGCTTTCTGTTGACCGATTTGAAGATGTTGCGCAATCGATTATGACGACCGACACGGTACCCAAAACAGTTTACCGAAAAATCAGTGTCGGCGGAGAGGAAGTTAAAATTATGGCCATGGCCAAAGGATCAGGCATGATTATGCCCAATATGGCTACCATGCTGTCCTTCATTCTAACCGATGCACGGATCAGTTTTACCGAATTGAATAACGCCTTAAAGTCAGGAGTTGAACAGACCTTTAATCGGATTACCGTGGATGGCGACACCTCGACCAATGATATGGTACTGATCATGGCAAATGGCAGCGCGGAAAACCCCTGGATCGATGAGGCACACCAGCAGGAATACCAGGAGTTTCAAAATGGCTTGGAAGGGGTGTTAAAAGAATTGGCGCTGATGATCGTTGCGGACGGGGAGGGTGCTACCAAATGTGTAACAATTCGAGTCTGCGGTGCAAAAGAGGACCGTGAGGCAGAGCGTATGGCTCGAACAGTGGCCAACTCGAATCTGGTTAAAACTGCCTTTGCTGGTGAAGATGCCAATTGGGGCAGAATCATTGCAGCCATGGGGCGTTCAGGGGTTAAATTTAATCCGGATCGTGTGGATATAGCGTTCGGCGATGTGGTAATGGTTCAGAATGGTCAGGGAATGGGGCCGGAAGTAGAAAAGGCGGCAACCCTTATCTTGCAGGAGGATACGTTTGCCGTTTGCATCGATCTCAAAGATGGAACAGGATGCGAAGAGGTTCATACCTGCGACTTTTCTGTTGATTATGTGAAAATTAATGCCGATTACAGGTCTTAAGATGAAACAGCCAAGAACCGAATCATTTACAACCGAGGATGGAGCCCAGATTCCACTCCTGCTGGAAAATTTGAGTAAGACTTACTCGGTTTTGGAAGAGACTTCCAGAAACAGGAAAACCAGGCTTTTTGATACCTTCGACTGGAGGCTCTATCGAAAAAATCTGATTTGTTCAATTTCAAGTTCGCGTTTTGTAATCCGGGATTTTGCTGGGAACGAAATCATGCAGTGTCGTGCACCGCGCAAAAGCAGAATTTTCTGGTCAGATATTGATGATCAAAAAACATCAGAATTACTAAAAAAGTATTTGAGTATGCGCGCACTTCTGCCGCTGATTTCCATAGAGGGAGTGGAGCATAGTTTTAAAATCGTCAACCAGGATCGTAAAACCGTATTGCGTTTGCAGATCGAGAAATATCAGGCCCTGGAAGGTGATACCTCAATGGAAATGCCGGTGATTATTTCTATTCAAGAATTACGCGGTTATGAAAAACCATTTGACCAGGTGCAAAAAATCCTGGTGCGCGATCTTCCACAACTCGGTCAATATGGTTCCTATATTGAGCAGGCATTTGGTATCGCAAGGAGGGAGCCACTCGATTATGGCGCTAAGTTTCAGGTGAACCTGGAAAAAGAGGCGACCATAGGTGAATCGGTATCGGTTTTATGTCAGGCACTGGTGGAGTCGATGGCCGTAAACCAACCCGGCGTGGAACGTGACATCGATTCAGAATTTCTTCATGATTACCGGATTGGTATACGACGAACCCGTTCGCTACTGTCATTGTTGAGGAAAAAATTACCAACCCGCATCAGCTATTTTGAAGATGAGTTCAAATGGCTTGGCTCCATCACCGGACCATTGCGTGACATTGATGTGTACCTGCTCAAAGAGGATTCCTACAAGTCGCTGGTGCCTGAAATGTTTGAGCCAGGGTTACAGAGTTTTTTTGACGATCTTGCAAGCGGTCGACAACAGGTGCTACGAACATTGAGAACGGAATTGAACTCTGAGCGGTATGAACGACTGTTGACCGACTGGCAGTTTTTTATCGAGGATCACGACTCTGAACTCTTTGGCTGCAAGGCACACTGCAAATCAACAATCGATAAAATCATCTTGAAGCGATTCAACAGTTTTGTGAAAAGGGGGAGCGGTATTACAGAAGAGAGCCCTGATGATGCGTTACACACACTGAGGATTCGTGGCAAGAAATTCAGGTACCTGCTGGAGTTTTTCCGCTCCTACTATGCACCGCAGGATATTGATAACTTCTTAAAGCATATGAAAAAACTGCAGGATAATCTGGGTGACTTCAACGACCTGTCCGTGCAGATAGAAATGCTGCAAGCCAAACTCGATGGTTTACATGGCAGGAATAAGAAAACGCTCAGCCTGGCTGCAGCGCTCGGCAGCCTGATTACCCGCTTGCAAACGGAACACCAAAAAGAGCGAGCGCGATTTAACCGAATCTTTGAAAAATTTAATACTGAATCGAATAGGCAATTAATTTTAGAAATGATTTCAAATGATTAGTTGTTTTTTTTCACAGAATTGAGTCATTATGAAAACAATAGCCGTCTACAGCAGTAAAGGTGGTGTTGGAAAAACCGCAACTGCGGTAAATTTGTCCTATGCCGCTCTTGAGCAGAATAAGCGAATTTTGCTGTGTGATATGGATTCCCAGGGAGCCGCCTCTTATTATTATCGCATCAAACCAAAGAAGAAGTTCAATCGAACTAAATTGCTCAAGGGGGATTTTCTCCAGTTCATCAGGGAAACTGATTATCCCGGTCTGGACTTGCTCCCGGCCCATTTCTCTTTTAGAAATCTGGATTTGGCTCTTACCAGTGAGATCGATCAGCCTGACCGGACCGCGTTACGGAAATTGTTATACGTGCTGGAGGACGAGTACGATTATGTGTTTCTGGATTGTCCACCCAATCTTACGCTGCTATCGGAGAACATCATTGTCGCAGCCGACTGTGTGGTGACACCGGTGGTTCCAACAACGCTCTCAGTACTGGCTCTGGAACAGTTGCTCAAACTTTTTAGAAAAGTTGCCTGCGACAAGAAAAAGCTGCTGGCGTTTTTTTCCATGGTCGAGAAAAGGAAGTCGATGCATGCCGGAGTGATGAAGAAATACCTTAAATACCCCATATTCCTCCGCCAGAGTGTCCCGTTCATGGCCGATATTGAAAAGATGGGGTTGTATCGTAAACCGGTGGCGGCAGGGCCGACTCGATCGGTAGCTCCCCAGGTGTATCGAGCACTCTGGCAGGAAATAATGGAGAGGAGACTAAAGGGATGAAGCAGTTGTATCTCGTCAGACATGCAAAATCAAGTTGGTCGGAGCCAAGCCTTGCCGATTTTGACCGCCCATTGAATAAGCGCGGTAAGCGGAACGCTCCTTTCATGGGAAAACGTTTGCGGGATAAAGAGATCTGCCCCGATCTGCTGATTTCAAGCGGAGCCAAGCGGGCTCGAAAGACAGCTGGTATTATTGCCCGGGAGATTGGTTATCCCAAAGACAAAATCGTAATAACCAATGCTCTCTATACCGCCGACATGATGGATCTCCTGGAGATTGTCAGGGAGATGGATAAACAGTTTGACAATGTGATGCTTGTCGGGCACAACTATGTGATCACCGAATTTGCAGAATGGCTCACGGGAACACTATTGGGAAACATCCCGACCAGCGGGATCGCCTGCATCCAGTTTGATCATCCCTGGAAGAAGGTTTCCGAATCCTCCGGTTCACTTCTCTTTTTTGATTATCCCAAGCTGCATGAGGATGGGAGCAAAAGGGAATGAGCTCAGGCTCAGAAAAGCCGGGTACCGCCTACCTCCCATTTCGAGAAGTATTACCCGGGCTGTTATTCCTCACCTTTATTTTCTGGCTCAACTTCACCTCCCGGGCAATTATTTCACCGTTGCTTCCCTATATAGAGTCTGATCTCGGGATTACCTACGGCCAGTCCGGGTCGCTCTTTCTTTTTGTATCCTCTGGGTATTTTCTGTCAATTCTCGGTTCAAGTCTGGTTTCTTCCCGAATTACACATAGCTGGGCGATCGCACTGTCAACCGTTATCACCGGTCTGATCCTCTGTTTTGCACCGCTCTGTTCAAGCATTTCCCAGTTGAGAATCTGCTTGTTCTGCCTGGGGCTTGGTGCGGGGATTTATCTTCCTTCAGGTCTTGCAACCATTGTGCATCTTGTAGCTCCCGAGTATCGGGCGCGGGGGATGTCAATCCATGAACTTGCCCCTAATCTAGGCTTCGTAATGGCGCCGCTCATTACCGTCTTTTTAATCCAATGGTTTGACTGGCAGCAGTCTCTGCTGGTTCTCGGAGGTTTCCTGATGGTTGGTGGTGTGGTTTTTGGGGTTGTACACTCGGCCCAAAAAACCTATAGTGTCGTGCCTGATATTCGAGCGCGTTGGAAGGTGTTGAAAATTGGCAAGTTTTGGTTAATGGTTCTGCTTTTCTCTGTGGCAATCTGTTCAACACTCGGCTTATATTCACTGCTCCCGTTGTATTTGCATAAAGACCGGGGGCTTGAACTTGAACTGGCCAATAATTTGGTGGCAATATCACGGCTCAGTTCTGTCGTGATGCCGCTGATCGGAGGCTGGCTGGGAGATCGGTTTGGTAATGAACGAATGACGACGCTGGTACTGCTCGCTGGTGGAGTTTTTGCCATTTTGATTGGACTGACCAGCGGCTATGTGCTTTATGGCGTGATCGTTATTCAGTCAATGATCGCAGTATGTTTCTTTCCATCCGCGTTTGCAGTTCTGACCGGTATCGGGGGAGAGCGATTGGGTGGCATTGCTATTACGTTATGTATTCCCATCGCATTTTTGACCGGAGGAGGATTGATACCGACCATCATGGGGATGATTGGTGACTACTACACTCTGGCGCATGGGTTTGTTTTCGCTGGTGTTTTAGTATGTTTTGGCGGGTTTGCCTGTCTGGCATTCCAGCTGAGTGCAACCAGAGCTCGGGCAGGAGTATAAGAAGTATGGCAGCTGATTTGGGTTCAGGTGATACCAATAGTTATGGTTTGCCACTGTGTCGGAAGTGCAGGTTTTATTATATCACTCATGACCCTGGTGCACCGTATGGGTGTCGTGCCATGCACTTCAAGAGCAAGAGAAACCCCGCGCTGATTGTTTACGAGTCTTCAGGAATGCACTGTCAGTTATTTCAACGTAAAAATGATAATCCTGCCTCTGGCACGAAACAGGGTTTTAAGATTTAACGAGTAACCATCCATAATGGAAAGATCTGTTTTCGCTAAACCGCTTGGTATCGCAAAAAATGAGTTTCAGGAGCTTGGAAAGGAAACTTTTACAACCAGTATGATTCTGGTCAAGATAACCGTGCCGGTTATCATCATCACCAAGATACTGGAATACTTTGGTGCAATCGATTATTTAAGCAAATTGCTCGAGCCTCTGATGCAATTGATGGGTTTGCCTGGCGCCTGCGGGATTGTCTGGGCAACCGGGCTCTTCACCACACTTTATGGAGCAATGGCGGTTTTTGCAGCAATCGCTCCAGGGCTTGAGCTTACGATCCTTCAAGTGACGGTGTTGGGTTCGATACTGCTGGTGGCCCATTCACTCCCCATTGAAATTACCATTACCAAGAAAGCCGGTGCCGGTGTCATACCAATCTTGATTCTCAGGCTTGGAGGGGCACTCTGCCTTGGTATCTTGATGTATCAGATCTGTTCGTATTTCCAGGTGTGGAATGAACCGGCTATCATGCTCTTTGAGGTGGATGCCACCGATCCGAGTCTGATCGGTTGGGCTCGTTCCCAGGTGATAAATCTTGGTCTGATTTTTCTGGTAATTTTCTGTATATTGGCCCTGATGCGTTTGCTCAAAGTTCTGGGAGTGATCACCCTGCTTGAATTTTTGCTCAAGCCAGTCCTTCCCTGGTTTGGTATGACGTACCGAGCCGCCCCGGTAACGGTGGTTGGTATGCTTCTTGGATTAGGATATGGTGGGGCCTTGATTATTAGAGAGACTACTGCCGGGAAAATGCAGCGGGAAGAAGTTTTTAATTCCCTGGCGCTTATGTCACTGTCTCATGGACTTGTGGAAGACACCTTGCTGATGATGGCCTTGGGGGGAACGCTTACCGGACTGCTTTGGGGGCGGCTGCTGTTTTCCCTGGTTGTGATGGCCATCCTGGTGCGGCTCATGAGATTGATTCATTGGAAGGTAAACGGAAAGAGATAATGAAGTTTTCAGAATTCGGCAAGAAGTTCACCTCAGATGCGGGTATCCTTTCTCTGATGGATGATCTGGGCAAGGCTCTTGCTTCTCAGTCAGACGTGGTCATGATGGGTGGGGGTAATCCCGGCTATATCCCTGAAGTACAGGATATTTTGAGAACCCAGATGATCTCGTTATTAGATAATAAAGCGAAGTTTCATGAACTAACGGGCATCTATGATCCTCCCCAGGGTCACCTCAGATTTACCGAAGCGTGCGCAAGATTACTCCGCAAAGAGTACGGCTGGGATGTCGGCCCCGAAAATATCTGTTTGACCAATGGGAGCCAGAGTGGCTTTTTTATCTTGTTTAATCTTTTTGGCGGTCGGTATGAGGATGGAACTGTTAAGAAAATTCGACTACCGCTGGCACCTGAATATATCGGTTACTCCGATCTAGGTATTACCCACGATTTTTTTACCGCGACGAAACCAAAAATTGAACTTCTGGAAAACCGGATGTTCAAATATCGGATAGACTTTGATCAATTGGAGATCGGAGAAGAGACCGGGGCCATTTGTGTGTCGCGGCCGACCAACCCAACGGGAAATGTAATTACTGACAGCGAAGTGGAGCGGCTTCTTGAACTCTGTAACGCGCACCATATCCCGCTGATTCTCGATAACGCATATGGCGTGCCTTTCCCCGGAATTATCTATACCTCAGCAACACCGATGTGGGACCAGAATGTTATTAAATGTCTTTCATTGTCAAAGTTTGGCCTGCCCGCAGTGAGGACCGGAATTATTGTGGCACGGGAGGAGATCATCCGAGCTATCAGTTCACTCAATGCGATTATGGCCTTGGCTCCGAACTCTTTTGGGGCAATGCTCACTGAGGGACTTTTTCAATCGGGTGAAATACTAGAGATAAGTACAGACATTATCAAACCGTTCTATCAGAAAAAAGCACAGGCAGCACTAGAGACGATTGAACACTATTTGAGCAAGATACCCTATCGACTTCACAAGGTTGAGGGGTCAATGTTTTTATGGCTCTGGTTCAAGGATTTACCGATAACCAGTCTTGAACTCTACGAAAGGTTGAAATCACGCGGTGTGCTGGTTGTTTCTGGGCATTACTTCTTCCCGGGACTGGATTCAGGATGGAAGCATCAGCATGAATGTATTAGGCTTACCTATTCCCAAAACGATCAGGACGTGGAACGGGGAATAAAAATAATGGCAGAGGAACTGGCTGAAATCTATCAAAACCGATGATCTGTTCGCAAGATGAGAGGATAAACCGTGAGAATGAGATTACCGTACTTTCAGATATTACTACAGCTCATTTGTACCGTTGTCCTGGTTGAAGGGGTATCCGGTACCTGTCTTGAGGGAGATTGCCGTAATGGTTATGGCACCTACCGGGGAGTGGATGGACGGCTCTACACTGGTGAATTCTCCAAAGGAGCGGTCAGCGGTGCAGGGACCTTGGAACACCCGGACGGTACGATATACAAGGGGCAGTTCAAACTCGGTAAGTATCACGGCAAAGGGATTCTGAAGAGCCCAGACGGCAGGAATTATGAAGGAGAGTTTTACAACGGTGTAATTCAGGGGAACGGTACACTGACACTTAAGAGCGGCTTGCAGTATCGTGGTGAATTTAACCTCGGCCAGTTCCACGGTCGCGGGGTTCTCTTCTTTCCGGACGGCAGAGAATATACCGGAGATTTCAGAGGCAATATGATTGATGGAGTCGGCCGGCTGGTATATCCGGATGGAAGTTGGTATGAGGGAGTTTTCCGGAGTGGTAAACCCGCCGGACGCGGGGTGCGATCGTACCCGGATGGCTCAGTATATACCGGTGAGATCAGAAATACCCAAAAACATGGAAATGGTATTTTAAAGCTCACCTCAGGCGAGGAGTATGAGGGTACGTTCGCCAACGATCAATATTCGGGAGTGGGTACACTCCGTTATGCTGATGGTCGAAAATACCAGGGAGAGTTCAAAGAGGGAGTTCGCCACGGCCAGGGAGAGTTGCACTATGTAGATGGTTCCAGGTATAAGGGTACTTTTGTCAAAGGTGTCGCCGATGGTACAGGGGTCCATGAAAATCCTGACGGGAGTCGATATGAAGGCACCTTCCGGGCTGGAAAAAAGGATGGACAGGGTGAGTATCTCTACAAAGATGGAACCCGGTATGTCGGTCAGTTTAAAGATGGAAAACCCCATGGCTCTGGGACCATGTCTTATCCAGACGGTAAAACGGTGAGCGGTGAATTTGCTCAGGGAGTACTTGTAAAAACCATAGAAGCCAAAGTCGAACCCACTGAAAAACCATCAGAAGTGAGCGGCGAGGTTGTAGCTGAGGTGACTCCTGAAAAGGTTCCTGAAAAGATTTCTAAAAAGATGGAGGTCAAGGATGGAGCGGCAGTTGAAGCGCCTCCAGAAGAAACGTCACCACCTGAAGTGTTAACAGTTGTCGATGGGCGCATCAGGAGTGGTCTCTCAAATGCAGCCCCGAAAACCGGAAAAGTGGATTTTACCTATCCTGATAAAACAAGATATCAGGGCGAAGTCGTAGATGGCCTGATGGAGGGCGACGGAGCCATCTTCTTTCCCAATGGTGACCAGTACCGAGGGACATTCAGCGCGGGCGTTTTTGAAGGTGAAGGAACGTATCGTTATAACGATGGTCGTATTTATCGCGGTGGTTTTGGCAATGGTAAGCGCAGTGGTACGGGAGAATTTGTTTATCCTGACGGGACCAGATATACCGGAGCGTTCAAAAATGATTACTTTCATGGAACGGGTGAATACATATTCTCAGATGGCAGCAAGTACACCGGAATCTTTAAAGCAGGCAGCTTTAACGGTAAAGGGAAATTAGTCTATCCTGATGGTACCGTGTATCATGGTATTTTTAAAGATGATCTGCCCAATGGACTTGGCGAACTAAGCAGTCCAGATGGCAGTGTATATAAAGGAGAGTTTTCTGAGGGGCGAAGAAATGGCAAGGGAGTGCTGAGGATGGCCGATGGTACCGTGTACCAGGGGGTATTCGTGAATGATACGTATATCGGTACGAATCAGAACTGAGTCAGAAGAATAGTCCATTGCGTACAAGAGGATCACTGCCATGAGATGGAGTTATAAAACAGTACATTTCGAATTAAAAAAAGAAGGGTTGCTTGGCAGCGCATTTCTCGATGAATCGGAGATGGAGCTTGAGCTCAATGAATTTGGCAAAACTGGCTGGGAGCTTGTTTCGGTTCTTGAGGTCCACGATGGCATGATCGCATTTTTCAAGCAGCCCCTTGGCGGAGGCGAGCAGCAGGTTCACAAACCCGGACCCACAGAAGCATCAGAGACCCATGTAGTCGAGCAGAACCGGCAGCCCACTATGACCAGCCCTCCAACGGAGCCAGTGCGCGTAAGAACAGAATCTGCAACCCCGACGAAGCCAGGTATAGGAGCAATAAAAATTGAGTAGTTCACCATTTATCATACAAAACTCCAATCACTTTAAGCTCAATGATGCGCTTATCGATTGGATGATCGATATCAGAAGGCATATTCACCGTTATCCTGAACTGTCCCTGGAGGAGTTCGAAACTTCTCGTTATATCCAGAAGAAACTCAATGAAATCGGTATTCAGTCTTCGATCAGAACAGCTGGTACCGGGGTTGTTGCGGTATTGGGAAATGAGCCCGATGCACCGAATAAAGTCGGATTACGCGCCGATATTGACGGACTTCCGGTCCAGGAGGAGTCGGGCTTAGAGTTCGCGTCACTGAACCAGGGAGTGATGCACGCCTGCGGTCACGATGGCCACGTGGCGATGTTGCTTGGCGCGGCCGCCCTGCTCAAAAGAACAGAAGACATTCCCGGCGGTATCAAACTGATATTTCAACCCGCAGAGGAACATGGCAACGGCGCGCTTCGTTTAATTGAGGAAGGGCTGATCGATGATGTTGAAGTTATCTTTGGTGGACATATCGATACTCACTTCCAGACCGGGCAGATTACCGTGGATTCAGGTTTGATCTGTGCATACACAGACCCCTTCCAGATTGTGGTAAACGGTCGTGGAGGACATGCGGCACGACCACATGAAGCTGCTGATGCAGTTGTTGCAGCTTCATCTCTGGTTATGATGCTGCAAAGCATTGTTTCCCGTCATACTGATCCCAATAAGGCAGAAGTTATCACCATCGGCAGTTTCCAGGCAGGGAGTGTGCATAATGTTATTGCCGGCGAAGCGGTCTTGAAAGGAACGATTCGTTCCACCGATAGTCAGACCCGAATCCGGACCATGGCAGGCGTTGAGCGAATCGTTCAATCAATTGCCATGATGCATGATGTTGAGGTGAAACTTGTATTTGAAGAGCCTTTGCCAGCAGTGATTAACGCTGAGTGTTCAACAGAAACTGCCCGCACCGCAGCCTGGGATGTGACTTCGTTCGACAATGTCATATCTCAAGGATGTCCAAGCCTTGGGGGCGAAGATTTCGCCTTTTATCAGCAGCAGATAGAAGGATGTCTGGTCAGGTTCGGCGGTGGGGTTACGGACCGAGAGGTGGGACCGTCTCACAGTAAGAATTTTGATTTTGATGAGCATTGTCTGCCCTACGGAGCCCATTGGCTTGCCTCTGTAGCCCTGCACTGGCTGAAACGTCAAGGAACCCGGGTACCCATTTAACGGAGTGTCTTCTGCATGACCATTCAATCCATTGAGTTTGCCGGTAGTACGGGCTTTACTCTTGGTGTGGAAATCGAGTTTCAGGTTGTCAATCGGCAAAGTTATGATCTGGTTCCACACGCTCCGCAATTGCAGCAATCTGCTCCTCAGCTTTTGCAACCGCGTATTTCGCAGGAACTGATAAAGTCAATTCTTGAAATTCAGACCGGTATTTGTCGGGATCTTACGGATGTCGAGAACGATCTGATGCAGACCTGTGCGCTTGCCGAAGAGCTTGCCCTCGATAACGATTGTTTACTATTCGCGGCCAGTCTTCACCCCTTTGCCAAAGCACGCGAGCAGGAACTCAGCAGTGACGCACGTTATCAGCGTATCATGAATGAACTCCAGATTGTGGGGCGACGATTCATCTCTCAAGGGCTTCATATACATGTCGGAGTTGCTGATGGAGACACCGCAATCAGAGTTTGTAACGTGATCCAGGCGTATCTGCCCCTGTTTCTCGCACTCTCGACCTCCTCCCCATTCTTTGAGGGTGAGGATACCGGTCTGATGTCCTATCGTACGGTACTGTTTGAATCACTGCCGCTGGCCGGGGTTTATGATTATCATCCGGGGTGGCTGGAATTCGAAGAGCGGGTTAATAAACTGAGAGGTTTGGGAATCATTGATAGTGCCCGTGATCTCTGGTGGGACGCACGACCAAGTCCACAGTTTGGTACCGTGGAAATACGAATTTGTGATCTGCCATATCGTTTTAGCGATATTTTGGCAATTGTCTCTTTGGTTCAGGCTTGTGTGAGTTGGATTTCCGAGGAAAATATTACGACCGAGTCGCTGGACACTGCCCTTGTTAAGGCCAACAAATGGCAGGTTGTACGACATGGATTGCACGGCAGATACCTCGACCCGGCAGGCAACATTGATGGCGGTCAGCAGAAGGTTTCCGAGGCCATCAAGCGATTGATTGACATGATTGTTTCTTGGAGCAGTGAACTTGGGTCGCTTGAACACCTTGCCGATATCGGCCAGATTCTTGCCGAGGGAACAGGAACAGAATTTCAACGAAGGGTTTTGGCAAGCAGTCACGACTTTAAAGAAATCATCAAGCGTGGTCAGGAAGGTTTTTGGAAATGAGTATGTATACGAAAGGAATCGTTGCCTCAGGGCACAAACTTGTAAGCTCGCTTGCCGCAGAAGTGATCAAGGCGGGTGGTAATGCGTTTGACGGTATCGTTGCCGCCGGTTTTGCTGCAGCAATTGCTGAACCGGCTTTGACGAGTCTTGGTGGTGGAGGGTTCCTGCTTGGTCACAGTACTAAAGATGCACAAAACCTGTTTTTTGATTTTTTCGTTGACACCCCAGGTCTTGGCGTTGATAAAGATCCTTCCGAATTACACTTTTACCCGATAACCGTGAGTTTTTCCGGCTCGGATCAGGAGTTTAATGTCGGCCTAGGTTCTGTTGCAGTTCCCGGAAATCTCAAAGGATTGCTCCATGTCCATGACCGGCTTGGCTATATGGATCTTGGTGATGTGCTCGCACCAGCTCAGGAATTGGCCAAATCACATATTCTTAATGAACAGCAGGCTCATTTTCTTCAATTGCTTTATCCGATCATGACGATGAGCGAGACTGGGAGAAACCTTTATGAACCTGATGGACAATATCTCAAAGCCGGAAGTCCACTGCAAAACAATACCTTCTCAGAATTTCTTGGCCAGCTGGCTGAAGATCGCGGTGAGAGCTTTTACTACGGCGAGATTGCCCAGAAAATAGATCGTAATATGCGCGAACGTGGAGGTATGCTTTCTGCCGAAGATTTGGCACGATACCAGGTACATGAACGATCTCCATTAGAGATTCCCTATCGCGATCACCTGCTTTTGACTTCTCCACAACCCTCCATGGGGGGAACGCTTATCGGTTTGTCCATTTCGCTTCTTGAAAAATTGGGACCCTTTGCGGGCGAATGGGGGGAAAGTGGACAGTTGCAGCGCACCGTTGGGTTGATGCAGGAAGTCGAAAAACTCCGCTCCCGGGGAATTACCACTCCAGAAGCACTTGAGGATTTTCTCCACAATGGTGAGCTTATTGACACGCATCTGCAACCAATCAGAATGTTCTCCCGTGGTACAACCCATATTAGTATCGCCGATAAAGACGGGAACTGTGCCTCGATGACCTGTTCCAATGGTGAGGGCTCCGGCTATTTTGCACCCGACACAGGAATCATGCTGAATAATATGATGGGCGAAGATGACCTGCATCCGGATGGGTTTCATACCAGCCCTCCCGGTATGCGCGTTGGGTCGATGATGTCTCCTTCCCTGTTGATGAAGGGGGATCGGGTCAGGCTGGTCATCGGCAGTGGTGGCTCCAAGCGAATCAGGACCGCCGTCAGTCAGGTGTTATCGCAGGTGGTTGATTTCTCCCGCTCTCTCGAGGAGGCGATCCAGGCACCCCGCATGTATTGGGATGGTGAGATAGTCCAGGTTGAACCTGGTTTCACTCCGCAGGCAACCGCAGATTTAAAATCCCATGTCCAGGTAAATATCTGGCCACAGTATGACGTTTATTTCGGTGGTGTACATGCGGTAATTCCCGGTGAACTCGGGGTTGGAGATCCCCGGAGAGGTGGTGCCGTATCGATCGTTACTAAAGAGGGAATGGAATAGTTTGATACGATGAGGACTCCACAATATAGTGGGTGTATCATGACGCATTCACCCAAATCAGGACAAGATCTTGGGAGTCATAAGAAAATCGCATGAAACGATTAAGAAGAGTAGATCGGACACAATTCCAGAAGCTCACCTATCCCCACCTTGAGTTTTTGTACAACATGGCACTCAAGTATTGCGGCAACACCTATGATGCTGAAGACGTTCTACAGGAGACCATGTATCGGGCCTATCGGAATTTTCATCAGCTTCGAGATGAAGCAAAATGCAAGCCGTGGTTGTTCGCGATCTTGAGAACAACCTTTCTTCGTGAACAACGTTCCTTGAAAAAACGGCCACTGCTCGATGACGGGAGTGGTTATTTGAAGCATGTTGTCGATCAGGATCGAAAATCGCTGGGGGCGCTTCTTGAAGAAAAAATGGATAAGGCAAATGTTCAGCAACTGCTTGAGATGATGCCGGAAAAGCACAAGTCACCCCTGATTCTATATTACATGGAGGATATGACCTATCGAGAAATTGCAGATTTATTGGATATACCAATTGGTACCGTCATGTCTCGTCTTGCTCGGGCCAAAAAGCAGATGAAGAAAAACTTGTTGAAAAAGCTTGGAATGCATAAGAAAAAAAGAAACTTTTCTATTATTTCAGTTTTTTTACCGGGCGGAGGGTTGTAATGAATTGTGACGAATTCAGGGCCTGGTTGGAGAATAGGGACCTTTCCGATCAATCCGAGTTTGACCGGGCTGCACGGCACAGGGCTGAATGCCAAAGCTGTAGTGAATTGTTGGAAAAGGATAAACTACTTGAAGATAAAATAGCCGAATTAATGTCCCGAGAGCCGTTGCCTGAAAATCTTAAGAAAGTGGTTGACCTGAATCTAGGAGCATCTCGGAGCAGTCGGCCACGTTTCTCAACCGGCACGGTTCGAGTTTTATCGATGATAGCAGGATTATGTGCCGTTCTGTTGATTTTCATCTCGGTACCTGGCGATTACAGCGAGCGGAAACGCTTCTCCCAAGCCCTCGTTCAGGACCACCTGAAACACAACTATGATCATGAAATGATGGGGATCGATAACCTCACCAGCTGGCTTGCCCGCTATGATGCAGACCAGGCGTCATTTCCTGTTGAGCTTGATGATGAATATACTTTGCTCGGGGGCAAGGTCTGCCTCATTGCTGACTGCAAAACACTCCACCTGGTTTTTCGCAAGGGGCAGGCGTTGGTATCTTTTTATATTTTTGATCCAGATGAACTGGCCCGAACCTTTTCTATGAATCGCAATTTCAAAATGTCGATGAAAGGGTATGACATACGTTTTTGGTCCGGTGGAAATCTGGTGTATGCACTGATCAGCTAAATGATAATTCTCACAAAGCTGCTATTGTAAAGGTTTACCCCAGGCCCATATACATTCCCACCTGATAGACCAGCGTGGCAAGGCCAAAGGCAAAAAGGGTATTAAATCCCATTGAAAAGGCTGCCCATCGCCATGATGACTCACGGGCGATACAGATAACGGTAACAAAGCAGGGTGCGTAAAACATAATAAACACCAGGACGGAGACCGCGACAACCCGATTCCAGTTTGGTGATTTCTTCAAACGCTGCCCCAGGGATGTGGCCTCTTCTACATCCGTTTCTCCCATCGAATAGGCGATTCCAAGTGTTGAAACAATTACCTCTTTGGCAGCAAAGCCGCCAATGAGCGAGATATTGGTGCGCCAATCAAAACCGGCAAGTTGCGAGACAGGTTCAAAGCTTAAGCCGATTCTGCCGGCAAGGGAATTTTTAAGTTCAAGTTCTGCCTGATACTTATCCAGATTGGCAACGCGTTTCTGGAGCGTTCTGGCTGATTCACTGACGATGATGTTCGTAGACAATTCCTGCTGGACCGATACGGGGTAAGATTGCAGTAAATGATTGCGCTCTTCGGCAAGGCTTGCTAACTGTTCCTCGGGAAGGCCCGGATACGTCATCATGGCCCAGAGCAGGACAGAAATACCTAAAATAACACTTCCAGCTTTTTTGATATATTGCCAGGTGCGCTCCCAGGTATGAATGAGCAGCCCCCTCATGGTCGGGAAACGATACGGAGGCAGTTCCATGACGAAAGGAGTGGGCTCTCCACGGAGAAAGGTAAGACGCAAAAATTTAGCGGCAAAAAGTGCAACGACCCAGGCAAGCATCGTGAACAAAAACATGAAGAGCGCTTTTTGTTCGGTAAAAAAGGCGCCAATCAATAATGCAAGCACGGGTATTTTTGCCCCGCAGTTCATAAAAGGAACCGTGAGTAAGGTTGCCATGCGCTCTTTCGGTGACCTCAATGTTCTTGTCGCCATAACTCCAGGAACCGCACACCCTCCGGCAATTCCACCCGAAACGATAAACGGCATGACGGAAGAGCCATGAAGACCGAAGGTACGAAAGATGCGATCCATCATATAGGCAACCCGGGCCAGATAACCGGAATCTTCAAGAATGGCAATGCCAAAAAACATCAACATGATCAACGGCACAAAGCCCAGGACGCCACCGACACCGTCAATCACTCCCGAGATTATCAATGATTTAAGTGGTCCTTCTGCCATAAATCGATCAACCGTATCTGCCATCATGGCAAAAAGCTGTTCCATCCAGGATACGGGAAGCTCGCTCCAACTGAAGGTAATGTGATAGAGGCCAAAGAGCACCAGCAGCATGATTGCCGGTCCCATCAATCTATTTGTTGTTACTTTGTCTATCCTGTCGGAGGTGTAAAGGCGGTCAGTATCAAACGCGTGGGTTACCACACCGTCTCGAAGAATTGCTTTGAGAAAACCATAGCGGTGATCTGCTATTATTGCTTCGGGGTAGACATCCAGAGTTTTCACCATATGCTCGGAAACCTGTTGCACATCGTTTTCCATATCCTCAGCAATTTCAGGATGCTCATCACGCCCTTTGGCAACAATCTGCTCGTCATTTTCCAGATATTTGAGTGCGGTAAACCGAGAAGGATAGGTAGCGGTTAGGAACTGGTCCCGTTCTATGTCGTTGACCAGATGCATGATGGTGGCATCAAGGTCATCACCATATGATATCACCAATGGCTCCCAGGTTTGAGGTGAGGAGGCAATCTCATAGGACCGTTGTAAAAGTTCATCGGTGCCCTGGCCTGATCGGGCGATAATTGGCACGACGGGAACACCGAGCAGGGATTCCAGTTGTTCGGCTTTGACGGAAATTCCCCGGTCCTTAGCCACATCAATCATATTCAAGGCTATCACCAGTGGCACACCGAGCTCGAGAAATTGAGTGGTAAGATAAAGATTTCTCTCAAGGTTTGAGGCATCGACAATATTAATCACTACCTCAGGTCGTTCGTTCACCAGAAAATCACGTGCAACGAGCTCTTCAACAGAATACGCCGTTAGTGAATAGGTGCCGGGTAAATCAACAATTGTCAGATCAATATTTCGATAGTTGACCAGACCTTCTTTTCGATCGACTGTAATGCCCGGGTAGTTTCCAACATGCTGTCTGGCTCCGGTTAACCGATTGAAGAGGGTGGTTTTCCCAGCATTTGGATTGCCAGCCAGCGCGATTACGATATTTGATGACATTGTTAAATGTTTTGTCCGAAAAAAGAATTCGATTATCTGAGATGGAGAAATAGATTTTGGATGGTGGTCAAATTATCTGAAGTTTTGGAAGTTCCAATACCTGACTTAAAAATCATTTGCGTTGCTCTCTGGTTGCGTCGACTGCACATTTCTCAATAGAACAACATGATCCGCATCCAGGTTCGGAGCAGGCAGCGTCAGCATTTACACTTCGTGAAATTTTCCACTTTCGATAAAACCGATTTAGCACAAAGCATGCACAGCAGGTGATTATGATCCAGGTAATGGTGTCTTGCCACATGATAATTTGTTAGATATGCCTAACTGTGTCGGGTAAAAAAAAACTCAATGCCTCTGATATTAACGACTCGGTTGGAGGTGTGTACTATTCAGAAACCATGATGCAATCCATGGTTTCACGGTCAATCGATACGGTTCCACCATGCACCTTTAATAAGCAGCCCTCTTTCTCAGGTGTGCAAACGAGCTCAATTTCGTTACCGGGATACAGCCCAAGTTCAGCCATCCTGGCGCACTTTTTTCGATCACCGGATACTTTACAAACTTTCATCCTGCCGCCACGATCTTCACACTGACTCAGCGGACTTGCTTTACAGCTTTTTGACGATTGGCATAATCCCATCGCACGTCTTTTCTTGCCGTTTCGTCTATATCCAAGCAGTTTTTTGACCATCTGTCTCCTCGTTATAAAAGCACTTTTTAGGTACCTCAAACTCTGAAGACTGTCAACATTTATTTCAATAACGACAAAGAGTTTTAGCTATGCCTAAGTCAGGAAGAGGGTGAAACCCGTTTCAGGTTTCAATTTCTCTGGGAGTAGACAAAAGTGCAGGGAGAATAAAACCGTTTTGCAGGTCAGTCGGAAACAGCAACCGTAATGAAATCCGCTTCGTTATTTCTCAGGGTCAAAGTACCACCCAAAAGCCGCAGGGCAACCGGGTCATTGAGAGGTGCCCGCCCTTGAATGGTGATTTCTGCACCAGGTACCAAGCCCATTTCTCTGATGCGTCGTCCAAGGACACCAGAAGATTTGACTGAGGTTATCGTACCGGTCTGGTTTTTTTTCATCTGACGGAGGTTTATTTCTTTCATTGTTATGTGACGCTTAAGAATAGGAGCAATTTGTAATGATTGAAGGTACGCGTTTGCCCCAAAACCGGTGGTTACGGGAGCACCCGTGAATGCGAAGCTACTTCTTAAGTTTAGCCCAGGAATCCCTCAACGTTACAATTCGATTAAAGACGAGTTCGTCCGGTTTGCTGTCCACACTATCAAGGCAAAAATATCCCTGGCGCTCAAATTGCACACTTGTCCCTTTCGTGATGTTTTTTAGCGATGGTTCAATTTTGCAGTCTGTTAAAGAACCGCTGGAATCAGGGTTGAGATGATCCTTGAAGTCTACACTTTTATCAGCATCTGGATGGGGGACGTTGAATAAACGATCATACAACCTGACTTCACAACCCAGTGCATGTTTCGCCGAAACCCAATGAATGGTTCCTTTCACCTTCCTGCCATCGGGAGAGGTTCCTCCTTTGGTTTCAGGATCATATGAGCAGCGCAGCAGCGTTACTTGTCCGGTTTCCGGATCTGTCTCGTATGAATTACAGGTGATATAATAGCCATACCTGAGTCTGACTTCACGACCTGGTCCCAACCGGAAGAATTTTTTCGGCGGATCTTCCAGAAAGTCTGACTTCTCAATATATAATTCTTTGGAGAATGGTAACTTCCTGGTTCCCATTTCAGGTTTCTGTGGATGATTTTGTGCTTCAATCTCTTCTACCAAATCATCTGGATAATTCTCGATGATAACTTTCAGCGGTTCTAAAACTCCCATGACCCGGGCAGCTTTTTCATTGAGGTCTTCACGGATTGAGTTTTCAAGTACGCCCATGTCAATCCAACTTTCCCGTTTCCCAATGCCAATCTGATCACAGAAGTTTCTGATGGAGGCAGGGGTATATCCTCGTCGTCTGAGTCCGGAAATTGTCAGCATTCTCGGATCATCCCAGCCCGAGACGTGCCCTTCTTCAACCAGCTGTAATAACTTTCGTTTGCTCATGACGGTGTAGTTCAGGTTGAGACGGGCAAACTCAATCTGCCGTGGGTGGCAGGGTGTCTGCAGCGTATCAAGCACCCAGTCGTATAATGGTCGGTGATCCTCAAATTCAAGCGTGCACAACGAATGGGTAATTTCCTCGAGCATGTCAGAGAGGCAGTGGGTGTAATCGTACATTGGATAGATGCACCAACTGTCACCCGTTCGGTGGTGGTGGGTCTTCAATATACGATAGATAACAGGATCACGCATATTGATGTTTGGTGAAGCCATGTCTATTTTGGCGCGCAGCACCCTGCTGCCATCTTCGAATGCACCATCTTTCATCTGCCCAAAAAGCGAGAGATTTTCCTCCACACTACGTTCCCTGAAGGGACTGTTTTTGCCTGGTTCTTTTAGGGTACCACGAAATTCACGGATCTGATCTCCAGTAAGATCACAGACATATGCCTTGCCGCGCTTTATCAGTTCAACAGCAAACTCATACAGCTGCTCGAAATAATCAGAGGCAAAATAGAGATGGTCCTGCCAGTCAAATCCAAGCCATTTAACATCGGCTTTAATTGATTCAACGTATTCAACTTCTTCCTTGGAGGGATTCGTGTCATCAAAGCGTAGATGACAGGTTCCCTGATATTCCTGACCGATGCCAAAATTCAAGCAGATCGATTTGGCATGACCAATATGCAGGAAGCCATTGGGCTCGGGTGGAAACCGGGTTATCGGGGTCGGGTGCTTACCGGATTCCTGGTCTTCGGTAACGATCTGTCTGATGAAATCGAGTGGTTTTTCAGATGGAGTATTTGTCATATCGGCTTCAGCTGTCTTTGATTATTTGTAAAATCGAGGGGTTTCTCGTAGGCGGTTTACCACTTTTTCCTGACCGATCGCCACCAGGATGTCAAACATTGAGGCTCCGGCGAGCTGGCCGGTGACGACGGTTCTCATGCCATTGATAATCACTCCCGGTTTGATGTCCTTATCTGCAGCAAATTCTCGGGCGACACGTTCTGTTTCCTCCAGGGAAAACTCTGCCAGCGACTCGTACTTGTCAGCGAGCTCTGGAAGCCATTGTTCAAGACCAGGATGTTTCAGTACATTTTTTTTCAACGGTTTTTCTTCTACCGCGTACTCATCCGAAAAATAGGCTCTGCCCAGGGTCGTAAAATCCTTGAGAGTATGGAATCGGTCCCTGATCAGCTCAAGCGTGGAAAAGAACCACTCCTGTCGAGTGGTTTCATATTCATCTTCCCATAAGCCGTCGGCAATAAGTTCAGCTTTGACCATAGGGGCAAGCGCTTCGACCTTCATACTTCTCAGGTAGTGTTCGTTGATCGCAATTGCCTTAGGGTCGGTGAAGAATTTAGGATCGTTTTTTCGATAGTTGAAGATCGAGCTGGATTTGTTGATTCGCTCCAGAGTAAATGTCTCGATAAGTTCCTGTTTCTCGAAAATCTCCTGGTCGTTGCCCGGGGACCAGCCCAGCAGCACCAGAAAATTGTTGAAGGCCCAGGGGATAAAACCGTGATCCCGATAGAATTGGACGGCAACTATCTCTCCATGGCTGCGTTTTGAGATTTTGGCTTTTTTGGTATCGAGGGTCAGCGGCATGTGCGCAAACACAGGGAGTGGCGCTTCAAGGGCCTCATAGAGTAAAAGCTGTTTAATGGTGTTGGTCATATGGTCCTGACCTCGAATCACGTGACTGATACGATCACGGATATCATCAACAACATTGCAGAGCAGGTACAGTGGGCTGCCATTGGAGCGAACGATTACAAAATCATCAATCTCATCATAAGAGCTTTCAATTCTACCGAGCACACAATCATTGTACCCGAGCTTGCCCTGACGCGTGGGGACTTTAAAACGGATAACCGACGGTAGACCACTGTTCTGTTTTTCAGCGATTTCTTCGTCTGCAAGATCCCGACAGGTACCATCATAACCGACGTTCTGCTTGGCTGCCAGCGCTGCCTCACGTTTTTTATCCAAGGTTTCTTTGGAGCAAAAACATTGGTATGCTTTACCTTCACTCAACAGACGTTTGGCTGCCTGTCGATGATCATCACTGAAGTCAGTTTGAAAATAGGGGCCTTCATCCCAATCGATACCAAGCCAATTCAATCCTTCAATAATACCATCTATAGAGTCTTTTGTTGAACGTTCGGTATCGGTGTCCTCGATTCTGAGGATCAATTTCCCTCCGGTCTTGCGAGTATAAAGCCAGTTATACAGAGCCGTTCGGGCCCCGCCAATGTGAAGATAGCCTGTGGGGCTTGGGGGAAATCTCAATCGTGTCTCAGTCATATTGCTTTTCCAGTTTTCTCAGGGGTCGGGTGTGAACACTATTTCTATTGTATATCAAGTGTATTAATTACAGTAGATTTTACAAGGTCCACGTCTATCTATAATTAAATAGTAATATATTTCGATTCTAGGGACGGCTATATAGCTCCTTCTTCAGCTTTATTCAATGTTTAATCCCTCATGTTAAAAAGGAAGTTAAGTATTGACGATTATTATTGCAGAACATACTTTGTATGCGGCTTGTGCGATACGCGTTTTGTTTTAAGTTGTTCTCTGAGTATTTAAACAGTATAGTTTCTGGTCTCCAGGTAGTGTACCTGCCTGTGGCGTATTGCCTGTTTATGCAGGAGCGCCTTCGCGGTTCTATATTTCTTATATTTAAAACAACAACAGATAAATGAAGGGAGAGAAGGAGAGAAAATGAGAGTTCTGATCAGTGATAACCTTGCACCGGTGGGAGTGGAGATATTGAAAGAGGCCGGGCTTGAGGTTGATGTAAAAACTGGTATGACTCCCGATGAAATCAAGGCCGTCATAGGGGATTATGATGGACTGGTTATCAGGAGTGCAACAAAGGTAACTGCTGACCTGTTGGAATCGGCAGGCCGGTTGAGAGTTGTCGGTCGGGCTGGTATCGGACTGGACAATGTTGATATTCCTGCAGCCAGTCAACGTGGCGTTGTGGTGATGAACGCTCCCGACGGTAATGCGACAACTGCCGCTGAGCATGCGGTGGCTATGATGATGTCCCTGTCAAG
>QZLB01000311.1 GCA_004796425.1 Desulfobulbaceae bacterium
ATATAATGGATCACGAACACCTCTATGTAAGAGTTGCCAACCGGATCACCGATATGATTGATAACGGTACATTCAAAGTTGGTGACCGGGTACCCTCGATCAGGGAACTGAGCCGGCAGGCGAGTGTCAGTATTAACACGGTGAAAGAGGCATATACTTACCTGGAAGACCGTCGTTTCATTGAGGCCCGGCCTCAGTCCGGCTTTTATGTTTGTCCCAAGCCATTGGGTGCTCCCAGTGAGCCGCAAATTGTGCGGGAAAAGGTAAGCCCGTCCAAAATCAGTACTGGTGAGCTGGTGGTGCGGGTCATGCGGGATGTTCTGGAACGTGATAAAATTCAATTTGGTGCGGCAATACCTGATCCTGCGCTGGTGCCAACAGCCAAGCTTTCACGAATCCTCGCCTCGGAGATTCGTCACCATAAAGAAGAGTCCACCCGTTATTCAATTCCACCTGGTAACCCATTACTGCGGAGTCAAATCTCACAGTGGATGATCAAGGCAGGTTGCACCCTGAACCCGGATGAAATAGTGATTACCGCCGGTGCGTCAGAGGCGGTGTTTCTCTCTTTGCAGGCAATTTGTCGGCCCGGTGACACGGTGGCAATTTCCTCCCCGATCTATTTCAATTTTATTCAGATGTTGAAATTGCTGGATCTGCGAGTGGTTGAAATTCCCAATTCACCTCGTGAAGGACTTCATCTCGAATCATTGCGCCGGGCGATTAAAAGCCACGATATAACCTGCTGTCTCGTGGTATCAAATTATGATAACCCGTTGGGAAGCTGTATGAGTAATGAACGAAAGCAGGAACTGGTCGAACTGCTCAATAGCGTTAATATCACCTTGATAGAAGATGATATTAACGGTGATCTCTGCCATCAGGGTGATCGGCCCAGTGTTGCAAAAGCCTGGGATCGACAAGGCAATGTTGTGCTCTGTTCGTCTTTTTCCAAAACGCTTGCCCCGGGATATCGGATTGGCTGGGTCGCACCAGGGAAATACACCGAGGAGGTCATGCGGTTGAAACTCACCACCGGAATAGGAGTGGCGAGCCCAACGCAGCTTGCTGTCGCCGAGTTCTTGAAAAACGGTGGATATCTCCATCATCTTCGGGCAATTCGTAAGGCGTATGCGGCAAAGATAGCCAAAATGACTGAGGCCATCAGTGAATATTTTCCTGGAGGGACACGCGTTTCAAGACCAAAGGGTGGTTTTACACTGTGGTTGGAAATGGCCGAAAAGATCGATGGGGTGAGCATGTACGCCCAGGCGGTTAAAAGCGGCATCACTCTGGCACCTGGCTCACTTTTTTCACTGAGTAACAATTACCGTAACTGCATACGCCTCAATGGTGCATTCTGGAGTGAAGAAAACCGTTGGGCAGTCAAGCGACTTGGAGAGATCGCTGCTGCTCAGCTTTGAGAAAGATGGTAAGAAATTTTTACCGCAATGTTGAGATGATACGATGAAGAATTTTCTGTTCTATGTGATGACTGTGTTGATCTGGGGCTCGACCTGGATTGGTATCAAACTGCAACTAGGGGTGGTTGACCCCATGGTTTCGGTTGCCTATCGATTTGCCCTTGCGGCTATGATTCTTATCCTCTGGTGTTGGGTGAGAAAGTTGCCCATGAGATTTACTGCGCGCGAACACGGTTTCATATTCTGCCAGGGCTTATTGCTGTTTGGCTTCAACTACCTGTTCTTTTATATCGCAGAACTTTATCTGGCCAGTGGGCTGGCTGCGGTTATCTTTTCAACCATCCTGGTAATGAATGTAATCAATGGCCGTCTTTTTCTTGGTGCTCCGGTGAATGGTCGTGTGGTTTTCGGCGGTTTCCTGGGCCTCATTGGTATTATCCTGGTTTTTAAACCTGAGATATCAGGATTTTCATTCAGCGATGAGAGCATGAAAGGGGTTATCCTCTGCCTGCTTGCGACCTTTCTGGCCTCGCTCGGTAATATCATTTCAGCTCGAAACCAACGCGCCGGCCTGCCCATCGTTCAGACCAATGGTTACGGGATGGCATACGGTGCGGCGGCGATGTTTGCTGCAGTAATTATTTTTGGTAAGAGTTTGAGCTTTGACTTCTCCCCTGTCTACATTGGTTCTCTGCTTTACCTCGCGCTGTTCGGGTCGGTCATTGCGTTTGGTTGTTACTTGACGTTGGTCGGTAATATTGGTGCCGACCGGGCAGCGTATGCAACCTTGTTGTTCCCCATTGTTGCACTGGGTATTTCAACCATCTGGGAATCCTATCAATGGTCAGTATCATCAATTACCGGGGTGTCTTTGATTCTCGCAGGAAATTTCTGGATGCTCAAGAAAACCAGGATACCAAATTCAGAGAATCTTCTGAAAAGAAGCGTCAAGCGCATGGTGCAGCATCTGCAGCGCTTGAGGCTCCGTCGCGTTTGAAGGGATCATAAAGACTACAGATGATCGCGAAAAAATAACTTAGTGTTCACTCCGCTTTTCATTAAAGAGGCTGACAACCTTGAGAAGTTTGCTGCAGATATCGTTGAGGGCAACGGAAGCTGGTGATTGGGGCGCAAGCTCACAGACCGGCAGGTAGGCTTTGAGTGCCTCCATGATATGTTTGTCCTCCGGAACTTCCCCGAGCTTGGGCAGGTAGATGCCAAGATATTTTGCTGCCAGTTTGGCAAGTTTTAACTGATTGATGCGTGCCTTGCTCCCGGCCTTGTTAATCACCAAGAGGGGATGAAAATGTTCCAAGGCCTTTTTGGTTTTCTCCTTTGCACCCTGCTGTATCTGTTCGGCCAGCTCAAATACCTCGCCGAGGGTGGAGAAGTGGTTTTCTTTCAGGGCACGGGTTACCTCGCCCTGGGAGAGAAACGAGGAGAGTGCTTTTCTGATGGTAGCCAGTTGCAGGAATTTATAGAAATCCATGATCGAGGTAGGATCGGGGCAGGATACACAGAGCTGGATATCTGTGCTCATGAAGAAATCGAGTACGTGATAATTGGCTCCGGCGCCCACATCAAGCAATAATATATCGGTATCGATGGTTGACAGAGCCCGCAGCAGTCGCTGTTTTTCCTGGAAGGTCATGTTCGCAGTCTGTAGGGTATCGCCGGTACCGGCAATCAGTTGCAGACCGTAAAATGAATCAAAAGTATGAATCACCTCTGAGAGTGTTTCGGTTTTTCGAGTCAGGTAATCGGTAAGGGTTTTTTCCGGCTGGTAAAGCCCGAACATGATATGGGTGTCTGCCCCACCGAGATCAAGATCGACAACACAGACCCGGTGGCCCGATTTTGCCAGGAGATAAGCAAGGTTTGCAATTACCATGCTTTTACCGGTGCCGCCTTTGCCGGAGCCAACTGAAATTGAAACAGACATCAGCGCTCCGAAGTAATGGGAAGTGTTAACATCATATTATCGATTTCGTCTCCTGCTTCTGATGGAGAGAATTCTCTGGGCCCGGGATAGAATAGACTGCAAGCTACTCGCCTGATCGGCCGGACCACTCCAAAGCACCCAGCCTTCGGGTGATTTCAGAACGATTTTGTCATTCTCCAAACACAGTGTTGCCCCTGCGAGCATATCCAGGTCAGGGGTCGCATCACCATTATCGGCTGGCTTTGGGGGGGCAGGAATGGCATCTTTTTTGAGACAATCAGCACACAACTCACCATCGAGAAATTCAAAAAACTCAAGTGCTGATCCACAATCTGAACAAAATCTCATTCGATTATTTGCCCCGCTCCCATCGATAAAAGAATAGTTGTATCCATATAGGATATCATACCCTTCTGATTTATCGGGAGAAAAATGAA
>QZLB01000054.1 GCA_004796425.1 Desulfobulbaceae bacterium
GCGAACAGGTACGAAACGAACCATGTGGTTGATACCGAGTTTCTTCATACCGGCCATATCGATGGCTGGGTAAGCATCATTTTCACAGACAAAGACCACAATACGCAGTCTGTCGTCATCATCTTCTGGTACTTCCACAGCCTTGATCATAGAGCCGATAAGATCGATGTTGTAATCCTTAAAGCCGATAATACGCTCAGGACATGCACCCATACAGGTACCACAACGGCGGCAACGAGTGTTGTTTGGCAGCGGCGTTCCTTTTTCATCATCATCCAGGGCACCAAACGGACATTCCTCAGTACATCGTTTACACTGGGTACAACGTTGCATGAAGAATTCCGGATAAGTCGCATCGCCTGAACGAGGATGTACTGCTACACCGCGATCAACAGACTCGATACACTGAATCGCTTTGAGTGCTGCGCCGGTTGCATCGTCTACAGTCTCTTCCATGGTCTCTGCTTTACGAACACCACCACAGGCGTAAACGCCGGTTCGTCGGGTCTCGTATGGGAAACAGATAAAGTGGGAGTCAGCATAACCGTCGAACAGCTCAAGATCAGAGAATGCCGGTCCCTGGCGATAGGCGAGATTAATCGTATCAGCGTCCTTGGTGGTCGGCTCCATTCCAGCAGCCAGAACGACCATGTCGACATCGAGGGTCAGGTCTTCACCGAGCAGGGTGTCTTCAGCGGTAACTGAAAGCTTGCCACCGTTCTCTTCGACCTTGGTTACACTCGCTTTGGTCAGAAAAATACCGTCGGTTTCCTGGGCACTCTTATAATAGAGTTCCTGGCTTCCCGGAGTTCTCATATGCTGATACAGAACGTACGCTTTACCTTCTTCGTTGTCCTCACAGACATATTGAGCCTGCTTCAAAGCAACCATTGAGGTTACCGAGTTACAGTATGGGAAGTCTCGGTCGTCATCTTTGCCACCGGGGCTTTGGATGAATGCGACATTAGCAGGTACCTTGCCTTCTTTGGCCAGCTTCTCGAATTCAGCGTTGGTGACAACGTTTTTCAGAGCACCATAGCCAAGATGCTCGTACTCGGAAACATCTGCTGGAACCCAACCGGTTGCCAGAACAACGGCACCGTGAATGTCGGCGCTCTCATCAACATCAACATAGGGCTTGAGTCCATCGTTGGGGTCTTCCATTTCACCCTTCTCGATTTTCTCCTGCTCATCAACGGTTACTTTTGCAGGCGCATCCCACTCGCTGGTAGCTCCGGCAGCTTTATAGGTAACTCTGAACTCACCAGGTGCACCGGCAATTCGGGCAACCTCAGTTTCAGTCTTGATGGTAATCTTGTCGTTACCGGTTACCGCTGAAATCAGGGCATCAACCGGATTGTCTTCGAGATCGGTCCAGGGAGCTTTGGTTGGGAAAGACTTCCTCCAACCAACTGCTTTACCACCGATTGCGGCTTCTTTTTCGACCAGCGTCACTTCGTAACCAGCCTCAGCAGCTTCTTTGGCTGCGCTAAGTCCGCCAATACCACCACCCATGACCAGGATCTTCTTGTTCAGGGTCTCAAGCTGATATGCTTCGGGTAACTCGGTTTTCTGCGCCCGGGTACACCCCATACGCATATAGTCTCCTGCAGTTTCCTGCAGAAATTCAGCTGCTTCACTATGCGGCTCTTCACCTTCTGCCGGCTTAACTTCAGACCAGACTACCTGCTCGCGAAGATTGGCGCGAACCGTAATCTTGTCTTCACCAAAATCAAATTCATTCTGCATTACACGTGGAGAACAGGCGCCAACCACGATGGTATTCACGCCATCGTCAGCCATGTCCTTTTCGATAAATGCACGTCCTTCCGCTCCACAGAGGCACTCATGAGTTTTGCACTCCATGGACATCTCACCGGTCACAACCTCGGCAAGCGCTTCCATATCAAGAGCGTCACCGATACCGCAACCTGAGCACAAATAGGCGCAATATTTTTTATCCATTGTTCATTACCTCCTGGAAACCTGAATTGCCTTCAATGCAGCGGCAGTTGATGATTGGGTTGATGTCGCAACATCTGCAGCTTTCTTCGCACACCCTGCACCAAGGATGCCTTTCTCGAAATCAGAAAGTACGAAACCGTTGGTGTCAAGATCTGCAGCAGGCGCGCCTTCGCTTACTGAAGGCTCCATGCCGGTTGCAAGAATGGCCATGTCCACGGTCTGGGAAACTTTGTCGCCGGTAACGGCATTCTCAGCAATCACGGTTACGGCTCCATCATCTTCAACGTTGATGTCTGCTACTTTTCCTTTGATGAAGATGGA
>QZLB01000112.1 GCA_004796425.1 Desulfobulbaceae bacterium
ATGGCATGGTGCAGACATCGCTGCCGTCTGTGGGTATTTTTTTCAGGATCACTCTTTTTCGGGGTTGAAACGGGACTGATTATGAAACGGAGCACGGTTCACAGTATGCTACCTTTTTTAATGCCCAAACCGATGTCATTAAAGTCCCCTGATAGAAGTGTTAGCAGAACTCTCAGACTTTTGATGCGGCAAAGTTAATCGGGAACATCTGCGGCTTGCCCGCAGAATGTTTTTGTTGGAATAGTTAAGACTATCCTGTTCATTTTTTGCCGGTGTCGGGGCAAGCACCATGTTGAAGGCAGTATTGAATCTTGAATTCCCAAAAAGCGGGTATAAAACCCCTTTTTTTATTGTTTGATATCCAATCCAAAGCCTGAACGTCCAGATGTTCGCAATGAGCTGCGGAAGTTGAAATAAACTGGCTCATTTGGAAAACGTATTTATTATATGGTCCAATATCTGGTTCACCTGAAGGTTGTTATGAAAAATTGTGGAGAATAGGGCATGAAATGGCTGGTAATACTGGACCCGATTGAGGGGCTGGTTTCAAAAACGGACACATCATTGGCAATCATCAATAAAGCACGGTCAATGGGGCTTGAAGTTGACACCGCAACCATCGAAGATCTGTTTTTTGAGACTGTAGTTTCGGTCAATGCGTGTGGTGTAAAGAATGAGAAAACGATAAGCATGCTCGATGAGTATGATCTGATTCTGATGAGAAAGGAGCCGCCCTATGATTTACCTTTTCATTATGCGGCGCAATTACTTTCACTGACCAAAACACCGGTGATCAATAGCCCAGCCTCACTCCGTGATTTTAACGAGAAGTTGATCGTCTTGCCATTCAGCGACTTCATGCCACCAACCCTGGTCAGCTCGAATTCTGCAGAGATCATCAAATTTATCGGCAGATTTGACAGTGCGGTTCTGAAATCCCTGGACAGTTTTCAAGGCAAGTCCGTTACCAGGGTGAGCCCTGATGATATGGGACTGGTTGATAAATTCACGGAGGGTGGGAGGCAACCCATTATGGTCCAGCAATTCCTGGAAGCGGTTTACCAGGGAGACAAGCGGGTCATGATGGCTGGCGACCGTGTTCTCGGAGCTGCGCAGCGAAGGCCCAAAAGTGGCTACCACGCCAATTTTGCCAACAGCGATGCACTGCCGGCAGCGCTTACTGCCCGAGAGCAGGAGATCATTGATACACTGGGACCATGGATGGTTGCCCACGGGATTTACTTTTCCGGTCTGGATATCATCGGCGAAAAGCTGACAGAAATCAACATTACCTGTCCGACCGGTATTATTCAGATATCTGAGCTGGATGGGAAAGATATTCCTGGTGAAGTGGTTGACTATTTCCTTGAACTGATTGCGGATGGAACGCTTGCCCAATGAAAGCACTTTCAATTTCCGAGCTTTATAAAACCTATGGTAGTGGCTTCGAGGCGCTTAAAGGGATCACTCTGGACGTGGCAGCTGGAGAGTTTTTCGGACTCCTGGGTCCCAATGGTGCCGGGAAGACGACCACCATTGGCATCATCACCTCACTGGTAACCAAGACTTCCGGTTCGGTTGAAGTCTTTGGGATTGATATCGACAAGGATTTTCCCGCTGCCAAACGAATGGTAGGTGTCGTACCCCAGGAGTACAACTTTTCAATTTTTGAAAAGGTAAACGATATTGTCTGTCAACAGGCAGGCTATTACGGGATGGATCGACACGCTGCAGCGATCAATGCAGAAAAATATCTGAAAAAACTGGGCTTGTGGGACAAACGTAACGTTAGCGCACGAGAGCTCTCTGGGGGAATGAAACGACGGTTGATGATTGCCCGTGGGTTGGTCCATGAGCCCAAACTGCTGATCCTTGATGAGCCGACTGCCGGAGTTGATGTTGAGCTTAGAAGAGGGATGTGGGAGTTTCTTGAAGAATTAAATTCGGAGGGGAGGACCATTATTCTCACCACTCATTATCTCGAGGAGGCTGAGCGTTTGTGCAACCGAATCGGGATCATTTCGGGTGGCAGGATGATAGAAAATACCACAAAGCGCGAATTGTTGAAAAAACTCGATCATGAAACATTCCTGCTTGATGCGTCTTCAGAAATTAATGACCTGCAACCGCTGGAAGGAGCAGAAATCACCCAGCTCGATGAATCAACCATCGAAGTGACGATTAGAAAAGGAGATTCAATCAACCGGGTGTTCA
>QZLB01000256.1 GCA_004796425.1 Desulfobulbaceae bacterium
CACCATTGCTGATACCATTTGGGAAGAGCCGCTCTACCATGGACTCCGAATCTTCTATCATCAACGCAACGGTATCGCTTTGGCTCCGCCATACACCGACTTTATCAGACCGGACAGTACCGAACCAGATGCTCCCATTCTCAAATCCGGGGCGAGACTCATGGACACCGGAAATGGGTTCATTGAGGGGCTCGATAATTTTTCCACCCTCCTTGCTGAAAAGACCGACAAACCTTTTCCGATTACACCAGGCGGGTACTTTGATGCCGGTGACTGGGACTCAAGAATTCAACACCTTCTGGTGGCGAGAACCCTTGCTGATCTCTATGAACAATTCCCCAGATTTTATAACGCACTGATACTCAACATCCCCGAATCTTTTAACCAGACCCCGGACATTTTAGATGAGGCAATGTGGGCGCTTGATTTTTACAGTAAGCTGCAGGAGGATGACGGTTCAGTTCGCGGTGGTATAGAGGCGAGTGATCACCCCCACTTTGGCGAACCAAGTTGGCTTGAAAGCCATCAACGCTACGTATATCATCCGGGCCTCTGGTCCACGTACCTGTTCGCGGCAACATCGGCACAAATTTGCAGTGTCATTGAAACCATAGATCCCGAAAAGGCGCAGCTCTACCGAACCAACGCCCTCCGAGCCATGGGGGCAGCAGAGGCGCTGTTGGAGGAAGATCCTCAGCAACCCATCGAAATTCACGATGCCCGCAACCTTGCAGCGGCCAGTCTCTTTCGCTTAACCGGAGCGCCATCCTGGCATGACATCTTTACCGAAACCTCGGCTTTCAGCTCAATGATGGACAGAGCGCCCCTGACTCTGCTTTACCGGGATAACGAATATAATCAGGCAGATGCCGCCTGGCTCTATCTAATCACCGACCATCCCGAGAAGGATTTTGAACTTCATGACCGGATCCGAAAAGCGCTGATTTCTACCGCCGACTACCTTATCACTGCTCAAAGCAATGCGGGATACAGCTGGCTGAAAGATCCGTGGAGACCGCCTTTTGCAGGTGCCTTTACAGTTCCGTTTTCCCGGGATCTCATCCGGGCGGCGCTGCTTACCGGGGAGGAAAAATATTATACCGCCGTGGAACAGGCAATCCATGTTGCCCATGGCTCTAATCCGCTCAATCTCAGTTATACCACTTACCTTGGTATGAAGCGGGTGGTCAATCCCCACTACCCGGACGCCAGAATCACTCGGCAAACTCCTCCACCGGGCATCACGGTACTAGGTCCGGCGGAAATGAGTTTTCTTGGAGATTTTGCCCAATCATTGCTCGAAAACTATGGTGAATATTGTTACCCGGAACTTGATCGTTGGCCGGTATTGGAAAGTTTTCTTGATGTCTACTGGGTGCCAATTATGAATGAATTTTCTATTGAAACATTGGCTCAACAAGCCTATACATGGGGTTTCCTGGCAGCTTTCAAGTCAGACTGACGGCTCAGCCCCCTTTACACACAATGGCAAAGATGAAACCACATTTGAGAATCCTTGGAACACGAGGTATCCCCGCAGAACATGGTGGCTTTGAAACGTTTGCAGAGCACTGTGCCCTTTATCTGCAGAAAAAGGGGTGGGATGTGACGGTCTATTGCCAGACAAAAGGCACCGGACCGGTCACTGAAGATCACTGGCAGTCCATTCGCCGGATCACGATTCCCGTTGACCGGGAAGGGCCACTGTCCACGATGATTTTTGATTGGCAGGCCATTACCCATGCGAGCCGGGAGAACGGGGTGGTGCTCTGTCTCGGATACAACACAGCGCTGTTCAACCTGCGACTCACCAGGAAAAATGTGCCGGTCGTTATCAATATGGACGGTATTGAGTGGCGACGCGACAAATGGCACCTGGCGGCAAAAATCTGGTTTTATCTCAACGAAAAAGCCGGCGTCCTTTACTCCACTCACCTTATTGCGGATAACCCGGGTATCGCCGATCACCTCTATAGCCGCGGTGCCAGACGCCCCCTGACGACCATCCCATACGGTGCATTACATATTACTGACGCTCCTGTTAAAACCCTTGAATCTTATGAGCTGAAACCGTCTCATTACATTTTGTTGATTGCGCGGCCCGAACCGGAAAACTCGATCCTTGAAATCGTTCGGGCATTTTCTTCGAAAATACGACCATGCAGATTGGTGATCCTTGGCAATTACTCCACCGAGCATAGTTATCAGAACAAAATTCTTGAAGCGGCCAGCGACCAGGTCAACTTTCTTGGTGCCATTTACGATCCCGCAATCGTCTCAGCATTACGATACCATTGCCTGTTCTACGTCCATGGCCATACAGTCGGTGGCACCAACCCTTCGTTGGTTGAAGCCCTGGGTGCAGGAAATCCTGTCCTTGCCCACGACAACAAATTCAATCGTTGGGTCACCGGGGATGAGGCGGCAGAATTTTTCTCCACCGAAAAGGAGTGTGCCGAAAAGCTTGACACGCTCATCAATTCACCTGATAGATTAGAGAAAATGAGAGCAGCCTCAACCGAACGCTTTCTAGATTCTTTTACCTGGGATACAGTGCTTGACGAATATGAACAATGTTTGAGACGATATAGACATGAAGACCATCATACCTGACCATAACTATGATGTGGGGAGTTATCAGGCGAACATGCCGATGATCATCCCCATCATTGATGCGGCCATCATCATTTTCTCACTCTTTTTTGCGGGCCTGATCTACTGGCAAACCAATGAGGGAGCCATCCTCTTTAAAGTCAGGTGGTGGATTAATGTCTGGCTGGCCGGGTATATTATTCTCTCAATCACCACCCTCTGTTTCTATTTTCTCTTTTCGATCTATTTCAAGGTGTACCACGGGAACCTCTGCGATAAGATCTTTTCCTGTACCTCACCTTTTCTCAGTTCCTGGACGCTTACCATTTTCACCCTGCTGCTGATTGCCGGTGGTACTCAGGTAACCGTGCACTACTCACGAATCATTGTTGGTTCCTGGATGATTACCGTGCCTATCCTGATGTTCATCTGGCGCTTCATCTACATTTATTTTCTCGCCGAACGGTTCGAGCGAACCAGGATAAAGACCCGGACCGTCATTATTGGCCTTGATGAGAGTGCCGTACATGTCTCAGCGTTTCTTCAGGACACCTCGAATCTCTCCATCGAGATCGTCGGTTATTACGATGACCGCCCCCCTGAATCAAGCAGACATACCCCACTTAACATCGCGTATCTCGGCACACTCAAGCAGTGTATTGAAGACGCGAAGGAAAACAAATTTGATCTTGCCTATCTGTGCATGCCCATCTCCATTCAACAGCGTATCACGGCAGTACTGGAGGCCCTTTCAGACACCACGGTTTCCGTTTTTTATATCCTGCCCCAGAATCTGTTCTTCAACGCCCTGAAACCGACCTGGCACTCCGTTGCCGGGTATTCGGCAATCTCTGTTTTTGAAAGCCCTCACCTGGGATTCAACTCGACGATCAAGCGAGCCGAGGATATTATCCTTTCGCTGCTCATTCTCACCCTTATTGCCATTCCGATGTTGGGCATCGCCCTGCTCGTAAAACTGAGTTCTCCCGGTCCGGTACTATTCAAACAAAGGCGTTACGGTTTATCAGGAAAACAGTTTCAGATGCTCAAATTCCGCTCGATGAGAACAACCGATGACGGCGATGTGATCAAACAGGCCACTAAAGACGATCCCCGGGTGACAACAATTGGCAAATATCTTCGAAAATACTCGCTGGATGAGCTGCCACAATTTCTCAATGTGCTCAAGGGTGATATGTCCATTGTCGGGCCACGCCCCCACGCCGTTGCCCATAATGAAGAATATCGGCAGGTAATTCCGGGGTATATGCTTCGCCATAAGGTTAAACCGGGTATCACCGGGTTGGCGCAGGTAAGTGGTGCTCGAGGTGAGACGGAAACCCAGGAAAAAATGGAGGACCGGGTGAAGTATGATCTGGAGTACATCCAGATCTGGTCTCTGGCCCTTGATTTGAAGATAATCCTGCGCACAATCTTTATGGGCATCACTGGAAAAAATGCCTACTGATCTGACAAAACCTGCCTACATCAAAGAAATGCAGGTTGCCCGCGGACTGGGAATTCTGCTCGTCACTTTTGGTCACAGCGAACCGGTGAGTGAGGTATTTCCCGCACTATGGAACCTGATCTACTCATTCCATATGCCGCTGTTCTTCTTTATGTCCGGTTTTTTCTCTGCCCGGCTGATTAATCGGAACTGGTCGCGGGAGATTGTTCCTTCAACCCTGAAACTCTTTATACCCTACCTGGTAATCAGTATCTCCTATGGTCTGATCAAGTTCATTGTTCCCGCGCTTGCCAAGCGTCCGGTGGTTCTCAGCGAACTTCCGGTGGATATCCTGTTCTACCCATTCCACAACCCGGCACTCTTTCTCTGGTTTCTCTACATCCTCATCTTTATGCGGCTTATTTCACCGCTATTCAGAGGGAACCGGGCCATACTCCTGCTCCCGCTCTCTCTGCTTGGTGCCTGCTATTATGGAAATATCGATCTTTTTGGAATCTGGGGTGTACTGAAATATCTGGTATTCTTTCAGAGTGGTCTGGTACTCTCCCATTACCAGGAGCAATTGTTTAAACTTCTAGCCTCACCTGTTTTTCTCATTGCCATCATGCTGCTCTTTGCTCTCGCCTATTATTTTGGTCGGCATGTGGAAGCCGGTCCCATACCCGTTGGGATAGCCTTTCTTGGAATCAGCTGCGCCCTCGCACTGTCGTTCTCAATACTGTTTGCGCTACGATCGGAATGGGTTGAATATGTCGGCTCACGTTCACTGGAGATTTACCTGCTGCAATATTACTTCATCTTTCCGGTGCTCTTTGCGCTCGGTAAACTCTCGGTACCGCCACCGATTATCGTTGGCTGTACATTTATTATCGGTTTGTGCGGACCACTACTGCTCTATCACGTAATCCTCAAAAGAGTCTCTGTTTTCAGATTGTTGCTGACCGGGCGTTAATTGATCAGCGTCATGATATCAGGCTGCTTGTTTAACCCTCTCAATCACTTCAGTAATACCTTTCATGTAACGATCTTCATGAAAACAATCCAGGTATCGCTGGTAGCCAGCTGCCCCATGGGAACGCAGGAGTTCAGGTTGCTCATGGTAACGAAGAATTGCTTCGGCCAGCGCATCTTTACTACCAGGGGTAAAAAGTGAGCCACTATTTCCATCCTGGATAATCTCGGCAAGCCCTCCATGAGACGCTCCGATTACCGCACGTTTATGTCCCATCGCTTCGATTGCGACCAGACCAAACGGTTCGGGGAGCAGCGAAGGAACAACTACCAGATTGGACCAGCGGTATAACTCAGATGGGTCGGGGATAAACTCGACAAACTCAACCACCTGCCTAAGGTTATTCTGCTGTACGCTGCTAACGACCGCTTCCTTGAAGTGATACTGATCCTTATAGACACCACCTGCCATCTTTACTTCAACCTTCACACCATTTCTTTCTGCGGCAAGCGCCAATGCTTCAACCAGCAGCCCCTGACCTTTCCAGCTGTTAAAGCGGCCAATCATCAAAATCTTAAGCGGACCGGATATCTCGGGCTCAATGGGATTCTCTATCACCGTTCCATTATAGACAACATGATGGGTTGTTCTCGTTCCAAACCCAAAAGCATTTTGCGTTGCCCTGGAATTATAAATCACTTCTGCTTTTGAAAAGCCAAGGATGGCTCGGAGAATTGTTCTGGTCAGCCCGGACGGCAACTCGTGAACATGAACAATGGAAGGTACCCTGCTCAAACGACAGGCAACGATATAATCTATAATAACCGTCGTGTTGATATAAACGGCATCAAACCCTGCAATTCTTTTTCTCGCCCGCCGAACCGCTCTGGCCAGGCTCACCGGGTTGAAGAGTTTACCCGATTTAATCAGCTGTTTTCGTAAAACAAAGAGTGGCTCCACCGCTAACTCATCAACACTTTGATTGAGCAACTCCTGCAGTGGTCCGTGAGATGCCAGCAACACCGAGATGTGCGCTTCGGGATGGTTGTTCCGATAGCCACGGACCGACTGCTCAAAGGTCCGATCAGATCCATAGAGCTCTGCACCCTGGTGAACAAAAAGTATCTTCATAGCAGCGTTGATGAAAGACGGCTTATTCTTCCTCTTCATAAAATAGGGGATCGGTGACCGAGATCGGTGCGATCTCCTTGCCAAACTCTTTACATTCCAACAATGGTACGGCAATCCAGAAACAGTGGTTCTCATCGAGCGGTCGAACCTGCACCCACGACATCAAAGTCCCGTTGCAGTGATACTGAGGCAATTCGTATCCACGTGTGCGAGTTACCCCTGCAGTGTTTCCCGATAACTTGAAATCCCGCGCCACCACTTCCAGTTCGTAATTACAGGAAAAGACGGGGGTTCCTTTTGGTAATTTCATGAGCTTGCGGTCAAGCACATAACGGAGAAACTCTGCGTGGACCGGATCTGGATGGAGCACTTCTTTTCGAGTAATGACCAGATCACTCTGGTGACGAAGATCAACATTGGCCGCATGGCTGAAAAGAAAGCAACTCTTGGTAACCATATACGGCTGGTAAACCGCAAAACCATCTTTTTTCAGATAGCAGTTTTCAGCTGAGACAGCAGAACAAAAGAACATTGTGCAGATAAATGCAAAAAGCACATATACACTTCGCTTCACAAACAACCGCATAAACTCCCTACCTCGAGTTATACCCTTTTAAAAACAGATATTTATAAAGCTTGTTATAAAGAAACAAACTGAGCTTTTCATTGCGTGTTTCAAAAAACTTCCCACCAGCTCGAATTATTGGAACCGTAAGATCGTTAACAACGCCCCTCCGGATCAACTCTTTCACATTTGCCATGGAGAACAGATTGTCCCGATCAATCAGATAATTGAGCCGTTTGTTGAGTTCTGCAGCCTCCTCAGGAGAACACAATGACATCCAGAGGGCAAACCGCTTGCCATATTCATGAACCTTGGTCATGTAGTTTTCCGGGCTGCGGAAATGGTAGTGAAATGCCCTGATTTCAGGATTCTGCACCAATCGCATACCTTTTTGGGCTAAACGCTGGGCAAACTCTGCATCTTCCAATCCAGCGAGTTCAGTATCCTCCTCGGCTTCACGCTTAAAACTCCCGTCATCAAATCTGGTATCTCCGATAAAAGCACGTTTGAGTGATACATTCAGCGTTGAGAAATTCAACCAACCGTACGGGTCATCATCATAAAACTCATGGCCCTGCATGGTACTCACTACATTCCCGAGATACATCAACGGGGTAATCTCAAGGTCTTCAGGCATTGCCGCCGCTCCCATGACCCCCACAAAAGGATCAGGGTAGCGTTGATGGGTATCAATATGCATTGCGACAAAGTTTTTACATGGAATGGTATCCCCATCGGCAAAAATAACAATTTCCCCTTCGGCCAGGTCAATACCCCGATTTCGAGTGAGTGCCGGCCCGCTGTTCTGCTCATTCTGTAAAAAGGTTATCTGCGGCTCCTGGGCGACCGTTTCAATTTGGGCAGCGGTGTTATCTGTTGAACAGTCATCAATCACGATCACCTGGTAGTGTTCCGGCGGAACAGTCTGGTTGCAGAATTCTCTCAACGACCGGGCGATAGTCTCTTCGGTGTTAAAACAGGGAATGATAATAGAGGCTTTCACGCTCATGTTTGCTTCCTTCTCATCAATGCCATCAATGCGATATGCATTATCGAACAACCTGCACGCCATATTGATGTTATTATACACGTTTATGTTGTTATTCGTCACCCGATGATGAGAAAAAAAGCGGGTAAACCAATAATCAGTGGGTTGAGCAATCAGATTGAGTGCGAGGTATAGGAAGTCAGACAGGTGGAATGGGAGTTGGCAGGTTTCTCAGGTTACTCTCAGCTTTTCATATAATTGGGAAAAACTGATAATCTCCACATCTTTTCGATCAAGTAGATAGTGGACAATATCATGCCAGGTTTCCAGATACTCCAGGTTCGGTATGTTCCAGTCCCAGAAAAATTCCCAATAATGATTCACCAGGATCAACAAATCATGGGAATCAAGCCATTCGGCAACGGCACCTTTCATCAGAGAAAAGTTATTAAACATAGAAAGGACCGGACCGGGGTGTTCAAGCATCAGGAACTCACCATCCCAGAAGTAGGGAATCCGTTTCTTATCATTGACAAAGTGTCTGGATGCCGCCCGAATTTTGCTCAGTGGTGTCACATGACGCTGGCCTACCCGATTCAGTGAAACACCTTTGAAATGCTTTCTGAGAACTTTTAAACTCTCTTTTGACGCATCATCCCAGGGAACGACAAAGAACTCACTCGCTTTGCCAAAGCAGCGGTTCATGATCTGTTGAGACTCATTGAGCAGTTGACTAATTTTGCTAGTGTTTTTCAGCATCCCTTCATGGATACCACCCTCTGCGGTATGCTGAAAACCGTGCTGTAATATTTCGTAATTATTTTTCTTGATGTATTCGACAATCTCACTATTGGGGGTCAGCGGAAATGTTTTTTCCTCCTTCCGATACTCAGGAGGCAGACAGGGCGAATATTCCAGACGAAACTTATCCCAGAACGGACCATTGAGCGGACCGACAACCTGGCCACCGGTAATCGCCGGTATCACACTGATGCCTACTGATTTACCTGCATCAAGGAGCGGCCGGTACAAGGTCTCGAGCATGGCAGGTTTGGTAAAGTGGCTTGTATCGTCATCACGAAAAACGACATACTTCATGAAATAACCCCTCCAGACACTACAGGATCACACAATTTTTCCTTCGAACCCGACCAGCCTTTTCGCGTTCAGGAAAAAGAATTTTGCTTTATTTTTATTAACGCCGTCAGATCTCAGAATACCGGTCAACCTATATAAACAGGCACGAATCATAAAAATCGCTGCCAGGCCTGTGCAGGTAATCGCTCTATAAAGGGTACCTGATCTTTTTTTTAACAACAAGCGGTATGAATCAACGGTGGCACTTAACGCGTGCGCACTCAATCCTTTTGCCCCCCCACCCTCGAAATGGGTTGTGTCACACCCGGCATAGAAGGCAACGTTATACCCTAAAGAGCGAATTCGACAACAAAGATCTTCATCCTCAACATACATAAATATATCCGGATCAAATCCCCCCACCTCATTCCAGATAGATTTCCGAATACACATAAAAGCACCCGATACCCAGTCTACTTCGTGGTGGGTCTGATCGTAAAACTGCGGGCGGTTTTCAAAGAGCTGCCAACCATTCAAAAAAGGAAGATGCGCCGGCACCATCCAAGTGAACCAGAGACGCCCCATCGTATGATCATAACCGGCCGAAGGTTGGATGGTACCATCGGGATTTCTCAATCTGCCACCAACCAGACCGACCTGCTGATTCTGTTCAAGGTAGCCAACGATCGGGTCAAGTGATTCACGCACTTCAGTGTCATTGTTTATCAGGAGATAGAACGTTCCAGAGGCGCTCGACACTCCGAGATTATTGCCTTTGGCAAAACCGAGATTCTCGCCACTCTTGATTGTGATTACTCCCGGCCATCTTTCTCTCAGATACTCAACACTCCCATCGGTGGAGTCATTATCCACCACAATAATCTCATGGGATAATGAGAGATTTCTTTGAATCGAATCAAGACAACTATCAAGAAATTTCAGGCCATTATAGTTTACAATGATGACCGATAGCACGACCGATTCTTTTTCTGGTTGAGCAGTACTTTTCACTATATATTCTCAATACCCGATATGGTCTCATCCGGATTCTAGTTGGCTCAGAATGCGAAGAAATGCAGGATTTTCCCGGTAGCAGGACGCCCGTTAATCGGCAAGAAGCAGACGATAAATCAAGCGCGGGATGAACATCTTCTTCTTATTCAATATCGCGCCGGTAATGACCACTCCGGCATCGGCAAGTTGCTGTTTGTTATAGGCTGCAACCTCCCATCTGGTTTTTTCGGCTTCGACGATCATCACAAAACCGTCAAGTTTTCGAGCAATAATGGTCGTTTCCGGACCCGTCAACAGGGCCGGAGCATCAAAAAGAATAATATCGTATTGCGCTCTGGCCGTTTCAAGAAACTGATCGAAACCAAGATCATCAAACAATACAATCGGGTGTTTAATTTGCTGGCCAACCGGCAGGAAAGCAAAGGTCCCCTGCTCATCAAGGGTAACCGCTTCCTCAAAACTTATTTCTTTCTTCAGCACATCAACCAGACCGGGCGAGCCATCCGGTACCCCAAGCCAGTGTCCCAGCTTGGGTCTTCTGGTATTGCCGTCAATCAGCAGTACCCGCTTGGACATATTCTGAGCCAGGGCCATCGCCATATTAAAAACGATGGTTGAAACACCCTCTTCCTGTCTGCAGGAAGAGAAACAGAGCGACAACGTAGAGTCATGACCGGGATTGAATTTCTCCAGAATCATCCGCAGAAAACTATCATGTAGATAGTCGAGACGAAGGACCTTCTTTCGTATGCTTGTGCGTTTTTTAAACACGCTTTGTCATGACCTCTAATTGCAAAATTATGTTCATCAGGATTGATCAGTCCTTGTAGCTGATCGACATCAGCAGCGGCACTTTCAATATGTTTTCTACATCCTGACCGTCTCTGAATACATGGGTAAAAAATTCTTTGATCGCTGATAGCCCGAAACTGAGAAAAACACCTAAAAAGGTCGCGGTGATAAGGATTAAGCTCTTCTTTGGGAAATAAGGCTGTAATGGTACCAATGCGGTGTTCATGGTTCTCAGGCTGGTGATCTTGTTTTTATCCAGATCGTCGTAAATTCTGAGATTTTCAGCCTTATTCGAGTAGTTGACCAACGTCTTCAGGGCGATATCTTTCTCAATGAGTATCTGTTGCAGGACATAGGTGGCCTGGATTAGTTCATTGAGGCGTTTATTTTTCCTCGCCAGCTCGGCCTCAAATACTTCGATCTCTTTTTCTTTTACCTGCATGGTCATATCGAGGATATTCTTCAGACTGAGAAATTTCTGGCCCCTCAGTTTTTTGATACTTGCATCCAAATGCCTGATCTCTCGAGAACTATCGGTAAATTTCTTGCTCATGCGGGAACGATCAAGCTGGAGGGTAAAAAACTGTCGGTCAACATCCTGCAGATACGCTTGCCGATCTACCATCTCGTTATTGCTCATCTTTGGTGTCTCGACCCATTCATCAGAATTTTCGAACACATCGGTCAAGCGATTCAACAAAATCTGAAGCCGGTTATAGTCCTGCTTCACTAACAGGTAATCCGCCTCGATGATTCTGCGCTCTTCAAGAATCAGCTCTTTCTCGGCGTCGATGTTTGAAATCTGCCACTTCCGGGAAAACATCTTTTCCTGCTCGACGAGTTCATCAACCTTATCCTGATAGATCTTGATCTGGTCGATATAAAACCGGTACGACTTGGTGGTTTCATAAATTTTTGTACGCAGTCTGATGAACGCATCAGCATAGGCATTTGCGGCAATCGCTGCAAATTCAGGGTTCGCCGAACTGAAAGATAATTTTAAAATATCGGTTTCAGCAAGAAATTCCACTCGCAGGGAATTGCGCAGAAAAAGAATAATAATTTCCTCACGGGAAAGCGGCTTGCCCACTAATCGCGCTTTGACACTGGTGAATATTCGGGAGATAAAACTGGGCTTGGCAGAGCCGTCATCCTGGAGATGCTCTTTCAGGTCCTCATAGACCATACGAGAAAGCTCATCCCCTTTGAACACTTCAAGTTCATTATTAACATCCTGGTTCCGTTTCTGATACAGGATATTGATATTACGACTATATTCGTTTAAATCGGAAAGTCCTTCCCGACCGAGTTTAACGAGAATTTTGGTTTCGGCACGAAAGAGCGGAGTAACGGAAAACGAGTAGACCGTTGCCGTAACCAGACATATCGCGGTAATTACAACAATGGATCTGATATGTTTGAAAAAGATATACAGCAGATCCCTGATTGTCAGGATCTTGCGTTCTTCAAAACGAGTTTCCTCGTAGCCGGATATCACCGTCCGTGAACGGGATGCTTGCTCCCCGTTCATCTGCTCACGAGCTGGTCCCGGACCTTGGACTCCTGTATCACTGTTAACCGGCCCCTGTGGAGCTGCTGACTGTTCCTGATGATCACCACTCTGGCTTTCACCATTATCGGCACCAAATAACTCGCTATATGATTTCTTCTCTGTCACAGTATTCTGACTCTACCTTATCTACTCTTTACGACCACCGATCCATGTCGGTTAGATTTCAAAAATTTATAGTATCGTAGTTTATATTAAAATTGACACCATTCCAGGTGAGGATTCGCCGAATATAGTCATCAACCCATTTGCCAGCTTTGGCGGTACCGGTCCTTGGCACAAAAACGATACTGTTATCGGGCAGCAACACATCCTCTTCCAAGACACCCTCTTCAATCACCCGCCTGAGGTTAACCGTTCTCATGACCGGAATATTGTTGGGCCCGATCATCATCACTTTGATATGCTCCATTGATCCTTCATTATTAACACCACCGGCCTGGGCGATCGCCTGAACAACAGTAACAGGCTGTTCTTCTCTGAGTTTTCCCGGGCTGTTCACCATACCGTATACAAAAATCTGCCGACCGGTGATTGATTCAAGGAGCAATGAGATCTTCAGGTTTTTAAATTCCAGATCATACAACGACTGAATTTCAGCCTCAATCCCATCAATCGTCTTACCCGCTGCCTTTATGCCGCTCAATAATGGTAAATAAAGTTTACCATCCGGGCTTACCGGAATGCGGCGCGACTGACCTCGTGGTGAATTGGTAATCGCTTTCTGGAGCGCAAAGATCTTTGAGGAGAACTTATTAACCGTCAGCGTGACAACCGGTTCACGAATCGTGTCCGAATAACCTTCCGCAATGATCTCAGCCGCCCGCTCTGGTGTTTCACCCCCGACTTCAAAATCTCCCTTCATGGGCAGGGTGATCATCCCATCCGGTCTGACGATGACGGTACGGTTTAAGCCGGGGTTATACTGAAATTCAACGCTTACTTCATCTTCAACCCCGATCCTGTATCGGTCTTTTAATTGTATCAAATCAATATGATACATCACCTCAAGCACGTCACCCGCATTGAGTTTATAGTGTTTGACTCCTTCCTTCAAACCGGTGATGATCTCATCACGCATCTCTTTTCGTTCTTCGTCACTCAGCTCCCTGATAACAATCTCTTCCTGACCAAACTCTCGCATCGTCGAGTCGTCTGAGAGTCCACAGCCATAAAAAAACGTACCTACCATCAGTATGAGCAACAGACGAATTGGTCTGCATTGCGGTGTATGGTGATTTCTCTTTTCTATCTTTGTTTCAGTCATATCCAAACTATGCGAGGTAAATGTACTCCCATCACATCATTTCATAATTATTGTCGAGTCAATGTTGTCACGCTGCAAATAGCGCTGCTGGGCCAACGCATTGCCCTCTGTCTCATACGCAGACAGTAGCAGCCGGTATTCACCGGTCACGGTTTGATCAATCCACGACGAATAGCCCATCTTCTGATACTCATCTTTTTTATTGCCAACATCTACCAGTTTTTCACCTTGTGCCACCTGTAAAGTATAAAGTAGTCTGACGGGTTCCGCATAAGGAAACCTACTCTGCCAGGGACTGGTGAGTGCTTCTTCCAATGTCTCAAAACTGCCGAGAAAAATAGACCAATCTACCAGATCCTGCACTTCGCCGCGTTGCCCGATAAATATAGGGCCCACCCCCAAACGGCTCAACCTGAGAAGCTCCGCTTCGGCCACGTCCCGTACACTGGAGGTGAATATCTCCAGCGAGAAAGGTTTGCTCACACCATTTGCCGGTTGCTCCTTCACCATCGGTGCTGGTGGCTCTGGCCTGGTTATTTCTGACAGTGTCTCACTTTCTGGTATGGTTTGTAAATTATTATCGGTAGGTTGTTCACCAATCGTTACCGATTCACTATCTTTTTCCATCACGGTACCAGCGGTTTGACCCGGATTTATCGTAAACAGGTAGAATACCAGAAAGAACAGAACCAGCACCAGTACCAGGACGGTGCCACCGAGAAACCAGGCAAGACGAGAACTGTTAGTACCCCTTTTGCCTCCTCCGTTGCCATTCTGTTGGTCCTCATCCCTTCGATTGTCTTCGGCCAGTTCTTTGAGGTTTAAGGTCTGTCGCTCTGCAGGTTGCTGGCTTGCTGGTACACTTTTAACCGGGATTACCGGTTCGGCACGGGGCTCGGGGTTTGCTGCCACGACCTCAGGTTTCTCTTCTATTGCCTGAACCGTTGCTGCATTATCTGATGATCCGCACAACCGTTCAGCCATCTCACCACTGATATAGTCGGTCTGGTTTTCGCACGCTTCCAGCAGCAGTTGATCACAGAGATTATTTATGATCCGTGGGATATTGCCGCTTTGCCGGGCGATGACCCCAATGGATTCTTCACTGAACAGCGGTCGACCTTTTGCCTTGGCCTGAAGAAGGTTGAAATAGATGTATTCTTTGAGCTCAACATCTGCCAACGGTTCCAATTGCAATCTACGCCTGAAACGCTGGACAAACGGTTTAAATTTTTCATGCGCTTCAAGTTTTTCAAAAAACTCAGTGTGAGAAAAGCAGACCAGGCCAAACGGATAGAAGCCGTTGACATGAAAATTTGCCAGGTGTTTGAGCTTCTCGAGCATTTGATTACTGAGCTCGTGCAGATCATCGACGATTATATAAACAAATTCTTTAATCCGTCCGGAGGTGTAATAGTTCAGCATTGCCGCTTCAAGACTGGGGACGGTTTTGAACTTTTTCAGAAGGTCTTTTAAACCAATACAGGAAACGAGACCCGTGAGGATGGCTCCATAGGTGGCCGTCGGCGATATGGGGGTAATGAATTTTTGGCTATTCTCTTCTTTGAGGATTTCACAGAACTTCATACAGAGCAAGGTCTTGCCCATGCCGTATTCGCCCGAGACCACGACGTACGGCTCCCGTTGCCTGACACTATCACGCAACAATCGCAGGATTCGATCATGCGATTGTGAGGCAAAATAGTTGTCGGTGTTCGGGTGCATGGCAAATGGTTCCTTTGCCATATGATAATAGTCTCTGTACATACCCCCGTAGCCCTAATATGATGGTGACCGGCAGAGATAAATTTCCTGCAGGTCAGCTCATTTTCTTTAAATTACCGGCTTTTATCACATACCTAATTAGATTAAACACCTTTTAAACTATGGATAGCAAGAAAATAGTTCAATTTTTCCAATGATGAGAAGCGTTCCAGGATTCCATCGCCAAAATCCCGGCTGCCGAGATGTGAGGTGCACCTACGCTGTGGGGGGCTTCTTACCACAGATATATCTGCCTAACAAGTAATTTCCTATCTTCAAACTTTCGAAAATCGCATATTCCTAGTGGCTCTGGCCAATTTACCACAAAATCCAACTGCCAGACAGAACCGAACAACCTAACAATTACCACCCACTTGAATCAAACAGCATTGAAATGGACTATCCTTCTTCCATCTCCTTAATCTTGTTTTCGAAATAGGCGATTGTTTTCTCCAGCCCCTGGTCCAATTTAATCTCGGGGTTCCAACCCATTACCTCCCGCGCCAGCGTAATATCGGGCTTGCGCTGGGTTGGGTCATCGTGGGGAAGTTCCTTGTAGGTAATTTGTGAGCGCGAGTTGGTCATTTCAATGATCTTCTCCGCCAGCTCCTTGATGGTAAACTCTCCCGGATTTCCGGTATTAACCGGTCCGGTAAACTCATCATCGGTAGCCATCAGCAGGACAAACGCCTCGATCAGGTCATCCACATAACAGAATGAACGGGTCTGTGATCCATCTCCATAAATGGTGATCGGCTCATTCTGCAGCGCCTGAACGATGAAGTTGGAAACCACCCGCCCATCATTGGGGTGCATTCTCGGCCCATAGGTATTAAAGATCCGAGCTACTTTGATACGCAGGTTGTGTTGTCGATGATAATCAAAGCACAAGGTCTCGGCACATCGCTTACCCTCATCATAGCAGGCGCGATAGCCAATGGGGTTTACATGGCCCCAATACGATTCGGGCTGTGGATGCACCTGAGGGTCACCATAGACTTCGCTGGTGGAGGCCTGGAACAGTTTTGCTCCAACCCGTTTAGCCAGCCCCAACATGTTGATCGCACCATGGACACTGGTTTTGGTGGTTTGCACCGGATCAAACTGGTAATGAATGGGTGA
>QZLB01000316.1 GCA_004796425.1 Desulfobulbaceae bacterium
GAATACAGTTTGGCGGGTAGGTCTCAAATCTGAATTCCATCTCGCGCAGGGTCATGGTGGTGGCGGTCGGGACGGCGACAACTCCACCCTTGATGCAGGCATAGCTGGCAAACCAGGTTTCCGGGACGATTGGTACCATCATGTACATATTGTCACCGTTGGTTGCCCCCGCACCACGAATCTTGTTCAAACATTGATTGCCTTGTGCGGCGAATTCACGGTAACTGAAGGTGCGTTTTTCTCCGTTGCTCAGGTCTTCCCAGAGCAGTGCAGTCTTGTCTGGTTGCTCTTTGAGATGGAGGTTGTCGAAGATCTCGTCAGCCCAGTTAAAATATTCAGGCATCTCCATACTGTTGAGTTTCTCGAAAAACGCTTTCGCAACGGCCTCCTTCTGATCACTGTCGTCCATCATGTTCAGGTCCATTACCTCTTTGTACAGATCTTCCATACCCATAATGACTCCTCTCGGCTAACGTTTTTATCTGAATCCCAACAATCGTATTGTGTGTAATCCCTCCCTTGAATACTGACAACCGAGCGCTCGCTCGGCTTCAATGGTGAACTAGATAACAATTCGTGATTTTTGTCAAAGGAAAACTGATAGTGTCGAAAAAGAAAGCAGTTATCGCTCTTTTTTTACCGGGCAATTTTCAGCTCGCTCACCAGTAAACAGTGATCGAGCAAGAAGGGCAATGGTTGCTGAAAGGGGAGATTCGGCTATGATTGGGGAGAGGGTTTTTGATAAAGCGCTGTCATCGGATCAAAATGTGTTGACAAAACATGGCAGGCTGGTAACCTGCGCTTGCGACCGAGCGCTTGGTCGGTTTTGCCTTTTGCCTTACAATGGCTCGTAATTAAAACAGATTTTGTTATGTGTATATGAAAGATCATGAGGCCGACGATTATTGATATACAATTCTGCTATTGAGGATCATCATGAAAAAAGCGGTAATAGTGAGTGCAGCAAGAACACCATTGGGAAGTTTTGGCGGCTCGTTGTCTCAGACTGGTGGTACCGATCTCGGTGCCCATGTCATTAAAGAGGTGATTGCACGAGCGGGTGTTGAAAAGGATGTGGTCGATGAATGTATCATGGGCATGGTACTGCCGTGCGGGTATGGCCAAAATCCTGCAAAACAGGCAGCGATCAAGGCAGAGCTGCCGCAGGAGGTAGAGGCAATTACTGTCAACAAGGTATGTGGTTCGTCTTTGAAAACAGTAATGCTTGCTGCCCAGGCAATTCAATGTGGGGATGCCGAGGTTATTGTTGCCGGAGGCATGGAAAACATGAGTATGGCACCTTACTATCTGGAAAAGGCCCGGTGGGGGCATCGGATGGGGCCCGGTACTCTGCAGGATCATATGATCCATGACGGCCTCTGGGATGTGGTGAATGATTTCCACATGGGGATGGCCAACGAACATATATGCGATAATTGGAGCGTGAGTCGGGAAGACCAGGATAAATTCGCCGAAGAGTCATATAAACGTGCACTTACGGCCATGCAGAACGATCTGTTTACCAGTCAGATTGCTCCGGTTGATATTCCCCAACGAAGGGGAGAACCGAAACGATTTGAGTTGGACGAGTGTCCCGCAGAAACCAGTTATGAGCAGTTGTCCTCCATGCGACCGGCCTTTCGCAAGGATGGTGTCGGCACGGCGGGTAATGCTTCGATCATCAGTGATGGCGCGGCAGCGGTCCTGGTTATGAGTGAGGAGCGGGCCCAGGCGCTCGGCTGTAAAATTCTCGCAGAAATTGGCGCTCAGGCCTCCCATGGTATCGAACTCAAATATGTGCTGATGGCTCCCATTTACGCTATTCCCAAAGTACTCAAAAAAGAGGGGATTTCGTTGGGCCAGGTAGAACTGTTCGAGATCAATGAAGCGTTCAGTGGCACGTCGGTTGCAATCAACAAAGTTCTCGAACTTGATACCGACAAAGTGAATGTCAACGGGGGCAGTGTCGCATTGGGCCATCCGATTGGTGCCAGTGGGGCACGGGTTTTGACCACCCTATTGTATGAGATGGAGCGCCAGGATCTCAAGACGGGTGTTGCGTCTTTGTGTCTGGGCGGTGGAGAGGCAGTGGCCATGGTTGTCAACCGATAGTGCAGATAAATAACCAGGGAGAATAGTGATGAATGTGGCGAAATTTGGCGTTGTTGGTGCAGGCCAGATGGGAAGCGGCATTGCCCAGGTTGCGGCGGCGAGCGGGCTGTCGGTGTTAATGAGCGATATTAATGACGCATGCCTTGACCGGGGTATGACGACCATTGAAAAAAGCTTGGCCAGAAGCGTTGCCAAAGAGAAAATCAGTGAAGCTGAAAAACAGACAGTTCTCTCCAGGATTGCAACGACCGTTAACCTCGACGATTTAGCGGAAACTGATTTTGTCGTTGAGGCAGCGGTTGAGACCGAGGATTTGAAGTTTGCCATATTCAAAGAACTTGATGCGGTCTGTCCCGAGCATGTCATCCTGGCAACCAATACGTCTTCCATACCCATTGGCCGAATTGCGGCTCAGACCAACCGGCAGGATAAAGTGATCGGGATGCATTTTATGAACCCGGTACCGATTATGAAGCTGGTGGAGGTAATCAGGGGACTGGCAACATCTGATGAGACCTTTGCAATTACCTGGGAGTTATCTGAGAAATTCGGCAAGGTACCAGCCGAAGCCAGCGATTATCCCGGTTTTATTGCCAACCGGATACTGATGCCGATGGTTAATGAAGCTATTTTTTGTCTCTATCAGGGGGTGGGCAAAGCCGAGGATATTGATACCGTGATGAAACTCGGGATGAACCATCCTATGGGGCCGCTTGCCTTGGCTGACCTGATCGGCCTCGATACCTGCCTGGCGATCATGGAAACCCTCTATGATGGGTTCAAGGATCCCAAGTATCGCCCCTGCCCGTTGTTGCGGAAATATGTCGAAGCAGGCTGGTATGGGAGAAAGAGTGGCAAAGGTTTTTATAGCTACTAGATGTTCTGGAGCATAACCAGAGCAGCATTTGTTATCCGGGTCGGGTACTCATCGTTGTTTCAATAAGCGGCATGGAGGGCTTGGATGAAAGAGTATTTCAAAAGTACTCCCGCTGAAGAACTTCAGCAGAGAATTACGTTCCTTCGTGAGGAATTGAAACGTCATGATATTGATGCGGCGTTAATCATTCAGAAAACCGATTTCTTTTATTATTCAGGCACCGCCCAGCAGGGATGGCTGTATGTTCCCGTTGAAGGCAGTGTGTTGCTGATGATTGCCAAGGATTACCAACGGGCACTCTCTGAAAGTGGCTTGAAAAATGTTGTTTTTGTGGCCAGCCCGAAAAAGATTCCCGAAGTTATCTCAGAATATGGCTTGGCAACGCCTGCAAAGCTGGGGATGGAGCTTGATGTGGTTCCCGTCAACCTCTGCAACCAGTACCAGAAACTGTTTCCCGAGTCTCAACTGGTGGATATCTCTCATCAGATCAGAGTTCAACGTTCTATCAAGTCAGACTATGAAATCGAGCTGATCCGAGAAGCGGCACGATGTTCAGACAAGATCGCTGCCCGAATACCAGATTTGCTGCAAGAGGGTGTCACCGAGGTTGCGCTGGCCGGTGAAATTGAAAGTTACGCCAGAAGCCTGGGGCACCAGGGTATTGTCCGGATGCGCCTTTGGGGCAGTGAGTTGTTCTATGGTCATGTCATGTCCGGCAGTGGTGCCGCGATTCCCAGCTATCTTGCGTCTCCCACGGGTGGTGACGGAGTGAGCCCGGTGGTGGCACAGGGTGCCGGATTTAAGAAAATCCGTAGAAACGAGCCGGTACTGGTCGATTTCGTTTTTGCCTGGCAGGGGTACTTATCTGATCATACAAGGATCTTTGCCATCGGTGAGCTTGACGACGAACTGCAGTCCGCCCATGAAGCGATGCTCGAGATCCAGGAACGGACTATGAAAGCAGCCGTGCCGGGTGTACGCTCTGGTGACCTTTACGAGCAAATGCTGCAGAGCGCAGAAGAAAAGGGATTCGGGCCGCAATTCATGGGGGATGGGGAGCGCAAAATCAGATTTACCGGTCATGGGATTGGGCTGGAGTTGGACGAATACCCGTTCATAGCCAAAGGGCAACAGATGACACTGGCTGAAGGTATGATCATCGCTTTGGAACCGAAAGCCATTTTTGCCGGCAAAGGGGTGGTCGGGATTGAAAACACCCATGTGGTCACATCCCAGGGGTTGGAACCGCTGGGCCAGATATCTGATCGTATCACGTACCTTGAGTAATAATCAGAGTAATTGGCCATGGACCTGGTCAGGAGCAAAACCGGCCAACAGCTTTAAATAGGATAAACGATGAAATATGAAAATATTGAGGTTGGGCTTGCCGATGGGCTGGCAAAAATAACGATCAACAGGGAAAAGTCTCTTAATGCTTTAAACAAAGATACACTCGAAGAGCTGCTCTTCTGTTTTACGGAGCTCTCACAGGCTGACACGCTGAGTTGTGTGATTATTACCGGTAAGGGAGAGAAAGCTTTTATCGCCGGTGCCGATATTTCCTATATGCAGGATTTTGGCAGCCTTGAGGGGCGGACATTCGGTCTGCTGGGTCACCAGACGATGAGTTGCATCGAGAATTTTCCTACTCCGGTCATTGCCGCGGTGAACGGTTTTGCTCTGGGAGGAGGCTGCGAGCTGGCACTCGCCTGCGATATCCGTATTGCCAGTGAGAATGCCCGTTTTGGTCAACCGGAGGTGAATCTCGGGGTCATACCTGGCTTTGGAGGAACCCAGCGATTACCGCGGTTGGTTGGCAAAGGGGTGGCAAGTGAACTGCTTTTTACCGGGGATATCATTGACGCATCCGAAGCGCTGCGGATCGGTCTGGTAAACCGTGTCGTCGGGTTGGACAAGCTGATGGGAGAGTGCGAGAAAGTAGCCGCCAAGATTGGTCAAAAGGGCCCGCTGGCCGTGAAATTGTGTAAACAAGCAGTGGCTGACGGTATGGAAATGGATCTGAAACGTGCCTGCAACTATGAAGCAGAGCTGTTTGGGGCCTGTTTTGGCAGCATGGATCAGAAAGAGGGAATGAAAGCATTTCTGGAAAAAAGGAGAGCGGTTTTCCAGGGAAAATAACGCAATGGATAACACATGGATTTTGAACTGACGGAAGAACAAAAACTGATACAGCAGACGGCACGGGAGTTTGCTTTGGAGGAACTTGAACCGGTGGCAGCTCTGCTGGATAGCGGCGAGGGACACGAGAGCTTTCTTGAAAACCTGCGCAAGCTCGCCGAACTCGGCTTCATGGGGTTGAACATCAGTGATGATTATGGCGGCTCGGAGGCGGGGACCATTGCCTTCAGTCTGACAATCACTGAAATAGCCAGGGCCTGTGCCTCAACTGCCGTTACCGTGTCGGTCAACAATATGGTCAATGAAGTGATCGAAAGTCTCGGAACTCCCGCCCAGAAAGAGAAATTCATCTCGAGAGTTTGCAGTGGTGAATCATATGCAGGTGCCTTTGCGCTCACCGAACCAGGCGCCGGATCTGATCCGGCCGCGATGAAAACCACAGCGGTTAAAGATGGTGATTCCTGGGTTCTGAATGGCACGAAGATATTTATCAGCAGTGGGACGTTTGCCGGCGTCTTTGTCGTATGGGCGGTAACGGATCCCCAGGCTGACAAGGGCAAGGGAATCAGTGTTTTCCTTGTAGAGCCAGGGACCGAAGGGTTTACCATTGGCAAGTCGGAGAAGAAAATGGGACAGCATGGCTCGCCGACCAATGAGCTGATATTCCAGAATTGCCGGATTGGGGAGGAGGCGTTGTTGGGCACGGTCAATGATGGGTATCGCATTGCCATCAAGGAGCTTGCAGGCGGTCGGATTGGGATCGGCTCCCTGGGCTTGGGATTAGGGCTGGCTGCCATGGATTATGCCACCAGATATGTCACGGAACGCACCCAGTTTGACCGGAAACTTTCCGATTTTCAGGCAATTCAATGGAAAATCGCCGATCGTTATACGGAACTTGAAGCAGCCCGGTTGCTTCTGATGAATGCGGCCTACCGCAAAGATCAGGGCAGATCGTTTGCCAAAGAAGCTTCCATGGCCAAAGTGTTTGCCACCGAAGCAGCGAATCGAGCCTGTTACGACGCCGTTCAGATGCTTGGTGGCTACGGCTATACAGCTGATTTTCCGGTGGAACGCTACGCCCGCGATGCCCGCATCACAACCATTTATGAAGGAACCAGCGAAATCCAGCGATTGATCATTTCTCGGGCAATTTTAAGCGAGCTAACCTGAGTTCATCCCTCCCTGTGGGCCAGACCGGTTACTGATTGTAACAGCGTGGTCTGGCCCGTTCCGATAACACCCATCAAAGGTGGCGTCCCCCCTCCACTTCCAACCAGGACTATACCAAAAAATCCTTTTATGCTATGCTGATAGTGACTCAACCATCAGCAGCCTAAGAAGCTGATTATCAATACGACCACGTTTCGTGACTGACAGGAGTGAAGCCATGCCGACATCTCAATATTGGGCGGACAGTTATCTGCAGAAAAAGGTGAGCGCTGATGAAGCAATTGAGCAGATCAAATCAGGGGGGCGAGTATTCATCGGTTCCGGGTGCGGAGAACCCCAACATCTGGTCCAGGTGCTGACGGAGCACGCCAACCGTTTCAGTGGTCTTGAAATTGTCAGGCTGCTCGGTCGGGAGACTGCTTCTCTCACCGCGATTGCCGATAAGACCAAAGACACCAGTCTGAATATTCGTTCCATTTACCTCGGCTCGGCACGCTCGGAATCCATTGCCCAGCAAAAGCGGTTTATCACGCCGATGAATATGTCTGATGTTCCGGGGTTGTTTACCAGTCGGAAAATGCCGTTGAACGTGGCCTTGATACAGGTATCGCCACCGGATGATTTTGGTTGGATGAGCTTGGGGATCTCGGTGGATGTGACGATGGCTGCCGCCCGTTCTGCCGACCTGGTGATTGCCCAGGTTAACCCGCGGATGCCCCGGGTGATGGGTCAGAGCTTCATTCATGTCAACTATGTTGATATATTTGTGGAGCATGATGAGGAGCTACTCAATGTCCCGATTCGGAGAACAACCTCCGAGGCGCCATCAGAGATCGGCAGTCACATTAATCATCTGATTGAAGATGGCTCCACCCTGCAGATTGGACTCGATGCCGCATCCCAGGCCACCGTGAAGGGTTTGGAGAACAAGAATGATCTTGGCATCCATTCCCAGTTCCTGACCGACGATATCATGAATCTTTATGCCCGTGGCAATATCACCAATCTCAGAAAGGGGCTCAACGAAGGGAAAATGGTTGCCTCGATGGCAGTAGGCAGCAATGATTTGTATGAGTTTCTCAACGATAACCCGGCGGTAGACTTTCATCCCTCGGACTATGTGAATGATCCGTTTGTTATTTCCCAACATTATCGGATGGTATCGCTCAACGTCGCACATCTCATGGACCTGACCGGGCAGGTATCCTCGGAGGCATCTGCGGCAACACGGTTCGCCGGTGTTTCGGGTATTCCCGACTTTGTCCGGGGTGCACGCCGTTCGGCCAGTGGTAAATCTATTCTGATGATATGCTCAACCCATGAAGGGCCCGAGGGAAGGGCCTCATCCATTATTCCCCGCCTTGATGAAACGGTGGTTGTGGTACCGCGTGGCGATGTGCATTATGTGGTATCGGAATACGGTGCAGTGAATCTCTTTGGTAAAAGTCTTCAGGAGCGGGTTATTGCCATGATCTCCATCGCCCACCCAGACTTCAGAGAATCGCTCTTCGAGTCTGCCAAGGAACAGGGGCTGATCGGTAGTGAGCGGAGCCTCGGTGAAGCGGTGAAAGCGGTATATCCGGTGAAACTGGAGGAGGCCATCGAAATTGACGGACAGGAAGTAATGATCAGACCGGCGAAACCAGTTGATGAGCGAAGAATTCAGGAACATTATTACAGCCTGCCCAAAGAGGATGTGGTTTCACGCTTTTTTGGTCAGAAAACCATCTTTGGCAGAAAGGACGTGGAGATTCGCTCCCAGGTTGATTATGTCAACTCCCTTACCCTGGTTGCCGTTGTTGGTGAATTCGGTTTCGGTCGTATTGTTGCTGTCGCCGAGTCCATGCGTCTCAGGGACATCAGTATGGCTGAAGTGGCCTTTTCAGTGAGTCCTGATTTCCAGGGCAAAGGGTTGGGTAAGTTATTTCTCGGTAAACTTGCTGAAGCAGCCCGGGAGAGTGGTATAGCCGGACTGATCGCCTATACCTTTCCCTCTAACCAGGGGATGATCAATCTCTTTCGGACCCTGCCATATAAAGTAAAGAAGCGGCTGGAGGACGGTGA
>QZLB01000272.1 GCA_004796425.1 Desulfobulbaceae bacterium
AATAATAGCAAGACCAATTTGGAATTTTGTTTGGAGACTTCTACTGCTCTGCGGCATTGTTTTTCGAAAAAAATTCAACATGGAGCACTCCTGGAAAGATGGGGTGGATACACAAGTATACATTTTTGGCGTTGTTTATGTAAACTAAAAGATACACCTTTTCAGCCTGGCGGGCAGATTCTCGCAATTTTCATCTCGTTTATCATGTATATATTCAATAATTTTAAAATGTTATGTGGGCTTCCCATTTTCTTGTTGAGTGGCATATACATTGCTTATACGAAAGATCAATACTGAACGGTGCAGTAACCTGATTCATCTTGCGTTTACAGGTAGTTGAGAGGCGGCCTTCGGGCCACGCGAAATTGAATGTTGAGCCTAAGGAGGATGTGAATGGCAGAAGAGAATGGAGGACAAATTGTACAAGATGTGGGGAAATGGGAATGGTCTGAAATGTGGAAAAAGGAGGACTGGTGGGCAGTTTGGCTGGGCTTCTTTATTCTGTTGATGGGCGTAGTAATCTATTTTCCGCAGGCGGGTAAACTCAACAAGGAACTGATGGAAATTGAAGCGAAATACGCTACAGATGCTCAAAAAACCGATAAGTTTCGTACCATTGGCTGGTATCAACTGAGTGATAAGAAGAAATCAGTCAAAGCGAATAACAATTCGATTGGTAAATGGTTGGCGAATTACTCGAAAAAACCGCATGGTTGGAGCAGTAATCCACTCGATGCTTTTTTTATGGGTGAAGCCAAAGCAACGGCCAAGAAAGAGCGTGCAGTTGCCAAATATGAGCCCCTCAAGGCTGCCGCTGCAGCAGCACTGGCAACCGCGCAAGCTGCTGAGGCTAAAGCGGAAGCAGCCGGGTTTGCCAACGAGCAGCTCAACGAAGAAGCCAAAACAGCCATTGCTGACTGGCGAAACGCCAATCTGAAGGCAAGCAAGGCGAAAAGCAAGACCAAGGCGAAGCCGTACAATCAGATCGGTTGGTTGATCCTGTTGGGGGCCAGTTTTGCCGTGTTTTTCGGGATTGGTATGAAGGCCATGGGTAAATCGTTCACGAAGTTTCTGATCGCTTTTATATTCATCTGGCTCATTTCAGTTCTGGCCTATTTTGCCAGTGCTCAGGCTACCATGAAAACATACGGTATCGGGTATGCGTTCTGGGCGATCTTTTTCGGTATGCTCATTTCCAATACCGTTGGGACACCAAAATGGGCGATGCCTGCGGTACAGACCGAGTATTATATCAAGACCGGTCTGGTTCTTTTAGGAGCGAGTATTCTTTTTGAAAAGATTATAACCATTGGTACGGCCGGTATCTTTGTTGCCTGGGTTGTTACCCCGACGGTGTGGCTCGTCACTTATTATGTGGGGCAGAAGTACATCAAAATACCATCAAAACGCCTCAACGCCACGATCTGCTCAGACATGAGTGTCTGCGGCGTGAGTGCCGCAATTGCTACTGCTGCTGCCTGTAAAGCGAAAAAGGAAGAGCTTACCCTGTCAGTCGGGCTTTCGCTCGTTTTTACAGCGATCATGATGATTGTCATGCCGATTGTTATCAAAGCGACCTTCCCTGTTGACAAGCAGCTGATCCTTGGTGGCGCCTGGATGGGTGGCACCATTGACGCAACCGGAGCAGTTGCCGCAGCAGGTGCCTTTCTAGGCGAAAAAGCGTTGTATGTGGCCGCAACCATTAAAATGATTCAAAATGTCCTGATCGGGGTCATGGCCTTTGGGGTGGCGATCTATTTTACCACCCGGGTTGAGGCCGAGGAAACAGGCAAAAAAGTTGGCCCGATGGAGATCTGGTACCGATTCCCGAAATTCGTTATTGGCTTTATTTTAACCTCCATCGTTTTCTCACTGCTTTACACTAATTTTAATGACCAGGTTGCTGGACTCGGGCCCGCAATGATCGATCAGGGAGTCGTGAAAGGAATGGGAGATCTGTTCCGGAAATGGTTCTTTACACTCTCCTTTGTCAGTATCGGTCTGGCCACGAATTTCCGTGAGCTGAAGGAACATCTGGTGGGTGGTAAACCGTTCATTCTTTACATTTTCGGTCAGTCATTTAACCTGTGTCTGACCCTTATCGTTGCGTATATCATGTTCTATGTGGTATTCCCAGAACTGACCGCAACCATTTGATCCAAATCTGCCGTTCTCACCAGGATCTATAAGTTTCTGGTGAGAATGGCAATCTGTAGAGGCAGTTATGCAAAACGAAAACAACCCGGTAATGAGCAAAAAGAAAGGTTGGACAATTTTGATTATCAGTTTGTTTATGGTCTACCTTTTTGGGGTATCCATCGGTCCGTGGCTTCAGCAGTACATCTATGGAATGGAAGAGATTGTCGCCGTGATGGAGGCCAACGATATTGATGGGGGCGCATATTATTATACAGAAATTGAAGGGGCTGCCGATGGCTATGCATACCTCGATCAGTCCATGCGTTTTTTTGCCCCTGAGCATTATGGTTTAACACTGCCGTTTATTTCAGGTATCATCATCTGCCTGCTCATCCTTTATAGCGGTTTTCGTTTTCTGCCGCGCTCCTGCGATTGAGATGGACATGGACGCAATTTTCCAGGAACGATACAGGGTTATTTTAGAGAACGAGAAGGCACTTACTTCATATGTCGCAGGGGAAGCAATCGATAAACCACAGCCGGCCATGTGGATGATATTAATACCGATATTTTTTGTTTTCTTCTATTTCCAGTTCAAACGCTATAAAGAAGGGCTCAAAAGTTTCAAGTTTGATTTCATGAAGACCCGCAAACGGGTTCTTGACGCAGTGCACCAGGCCCTAGTGTATGGCACCCCGGTTAATGTCGAGGAACTTGTGGCCTTGGGCAATGCACCCAAAGAGGCTCGTGAGGCTTATGGTGCATGGATTGAAGAGCTTGCCACTTTTTATCGCTCCCTGCTGCAGGCAGAGGGGCGCGATTACCCCTCCCTTTTAAAATCATGCTATAAAAAGCAGTCGAACTGCCTTATTGCTCTTAATAAACTTACTACTGTTGAGCGTGGTCTCAACAAAGCTTTAGTTCCAGACCTCGACACTCAAGACGAGCGAACGCTTATGGCGATAGCGTCAATAGAGCGAAGTTGTGAGGATTTTCGAAGAAACCAGGCGAACGAGGTTTTTTCGCGCTGACCATCTGATACCAACGGACCCGTCTTCTGTTCAAATATCGTAGAGGTAGTGACAGGTTTTGCATCCCTCGGGAGGCACAGGCATGGCTTTAATCGCTTCCTGAAAAGCCTCTTTGAGCTTAATGATGTCATGGCCAAAATCGGCTCTTGCCAGTGCGGCATCATGGGTTTTAACCCTTTGTGAAAACCTGCCCCGATAGAGACGACATCTTTCGCTTTCCCACAAGGTGAGAAGATCTTGATCCGAGACGTTCCCATATGAGACGTGCGGAAAAATAATATCCTTTCCAAGAAAGGAAGAAGGACCGCCGATCGCGAGGTTAATGCATGGCGATACAGAACCATCGAAACGGATGAATATTGAATCTCGGGGATCCTGGTCACACACTGACTGTTCCTCCGGCACAAATGAGAAGGAAGTGGTTTTGACCCCGAGCTTTCGAGCAATTCTATTGGCTTTATCCAGGGCCTTTTTAAGTTGCTTGATTTTCTTTGTTTCCTGTGATCCAAACAAACCGTACTGCTTACCGTGCTCACCACGGATGACATCACACTGTTTAAAATTCACCTGGTTAACACCCAGCTCATGGGCGAGGTGGACAATTTTTTCCAGTTGGTGATAATTTGACTGCATAATCACGAAATTAATCATCGTAAGCGGCTGACTATCGACCCGGCTTTCAGTCAGGTAACGAATATTTCGACAGATAATTTCAAAATCAGAACCTTGCCGAATAAAATCGTAGGTCTCTTTATCAGCCCCATCAACAGAGAAACCAATCCAGTTTACCCCTGCATTAAGAACCTTTTTGGCAACTTCCTTATTAAAGAGCAGCCCATTGGTTAAAAAACCAACATCACAGCCATTATTTTTTGCCTGATCGATCCAGTCAAAGAGCCGCCTCTGCAGCAGTGGTTCACCACCACCCGTAAAATCTACCGAACGTACTTCAGGTAAATACGGTACCAGTGTTTCCCAGGTTGACTGTTCCATGTGACCACGTTGCTGCAGGTTTTTCCGTTCATCCACCCAGGGGCACATGATGCATTTCAGATTGCAAGCCAAGGAAGATTCGACCTGTAGGAGTCGCCATCTTCTTAGTTTTTTGGGTTTTTCACTGTCCGAGATGGTGATCGCTTTGTCACGCAGATGCTTCAACTTGTTGTCAACCATGTTTGGCCATGCAATTGCAGCTAAAGCCATCCATTTTCCGGTTCGTTCAAGCCATACTTCCCCGGCTTCACCCGTTGCTGCGGTTAAGATTTTTTCGGCGGTGCTTGCTTCAGATTCACCGCAGTCAGCGGTTGGGCAGAGACCGAGTCGTTCGTTTTCACGCAAGGCATTACGTTCGAAGGAGTCGTTGACGGTTCCAGGGTAGATATTGAGTATGTCTATATTTTTTGGTTCTAATTCGAGGCGCATGGTGTTAGTCATCACTGCCAGGGCAGATTTGCTGCCGCCGTAAACACCTACGGTTGGAATGGGAACCCTTCCTGCACTGGAAACGATATTGATGATACGTCCACCCCCCCGTTTGGCCATATGTGGGGTCAGTCGACTGATAAGGGTAAGGGGAGCGAATGTATTGACTTCAAATAGATGTCGAATTTTTTCCTCATCGGCTTCTTCTAGAAGGGCGAAATAGCCAAGTCCGGCATTGTTGATAAGAATATCAATGTGACCAATGCGGGCAATAGCTTGATCAGCAAGTGTTTCAACTTCATTTCGCCGGGCAAGATCAGCAGGCACTACGGTAATCTTCGCACCGTCGGGCAGTGAATTGACCAATGCCTCAAGTTTGCTTCCTGAACGTGCAGTTAAGACTAGTTCAGCTTTGAGCGAAGTCAGGTTTTTTGCAAGAGAGGAACCCAGGTCTCCTGTTGCACCGGTTAAAAGAATCTTCTTCCCTGAAAAATATGAATGATCCATGGTGGTGTGATGTGCGTTTTCCTCGTAGTTAGTGCAATGTCATTTTATCAAACGACGATCATTGTACCCAACTATTGTGAACCTCAGCAATATCTCTGAAAATTTTTTTTATTATTTTGAACCATGTTCATGACTGCTGGCACCAACTCTTCAGATACAAGCTGACAACCAAAAAAAAAGATCAGGAGACGGCGTGTGAAACAGATGAAAAAATCCTAAAAGAGTCCATGTGATAGTTATGTTTGCATTAGTATCGCTGAGTAAGATTGGTTATGCACAAGCACGGGAGCGGTTTCAGTACCAGGGCCAGCCGGGACTTGCCAGGGCATGGCCAGGTCAGCACCATGCCGGTTCCGTTACCTGGACCGAACAAAGTCGGAGCAACACCAATATCTATTCCTTGATGAGCGTTACGAATAAAGAATGCAAAAAATAAACCCGACTCACCGGAGCAAAATTGCTCACGGGGTCGGGTTTTATTGTGAGAACTCATGGCACTTCAAGGTGCTATCTTATGGTATATCCTCTTCCTTCAAGACATGCAGCGTTGGCACGATAGTAACCGTCTCTATTTCTTGAATATTGGACGGCCTGCTGTTGCTGGTGCTGTTGGACGGCTTGCTGGTGTTGTCTTTGTCTTTCGGCCCTGCGCGCAGCACCAACGAAGGCCCCTGTTGCTGCTCCGATTTTAGCCCCTTTGCGGGGATTACCAGTTATCACGCCTGCAGCACCTCCAGCCATCGCTCCCTTCATTGAACCTTTCATAGTGCCGGCCGCAACTCCACTTCGGGGAGGTTGCTGCGGTGGTGGAGCGGTCGCCTGAGGAGATTGCATCGGGTCAAACCCGGTCTGCTGTCTCGCCCAGGTATAGCATTCGTATTTATCTCTATCCATCTGCTCCTGACTCTGCCCATTTGCGGGATAGATAATTGGTTCCTGGGCTGCGCAGACTGGGGCGATAACAAGTACCAAAAAAAGGGCTGAAAGAGTGTGCGGGATTTTCATTTTTATTCCTTTATTTCCAGTAGCTCATAGTAGATTTGACACCTCTCGTTTTATTCGGCAGGGCGTCACAATCGTTTCATGGTAATACCGAGGTTCACTACTGATATTACCAATTGCAGACGTTGAGTAAAGAGATAATCTTAAGCACTGAAAAGTCAACTAAGGGGCAGGTGTTGAAATGCACCTTGTTGAGGAAGAAGAACCCATTCATATCGATTTGTTACGGTGGTTTGGGCAGTATTTTAATAAGCTATGTTGTTTCTTTATCGTTGTTGGCTTCATTCCAGGGAGGAACGAACTCGGGTGCGACCTTTTCGGCCCAGGAAAGGGACCAGATGCCAAATGGTTTGAGTAACGCGAACAGTTCCTCCCCCATTTCGGTGAGCTCATAACCATCGAGAGTGCGAGTGATCAGCTTGGCTTCTCGAAGTTCCTTGAGCCGGTTGTTCAACATCGATGGAGAAATGGTTTCACAATAGGACTGTAACAGCCTGAAGGTAGAAGGCCCTCGGGATAGATTCCAGATAATTCCCATAGCCCAGCGTCTTCCCAGCAGATCAAAAATTGCCATTATCGGTGCACCACTTTGTGAGCCTCTGACCGGTTGTCCTGGTTTGGGAATTGCCATTCGCTTTTCCTCTTTTTTATAGTGATCTCTTTTTGCCCTGTCCGCTACGGAATTTGTAGCAGACAGGGCAAAAAAAAGAAAGGCTAGAGTGCCTTTTTCATTTCCTCAATGGTTTGTCCTCCGCATCCCAAGGAAGTTTCCGGCAGTTCACTTATGGTGATAAGGAAGGCCTGTTTGGGAATGTTAGTAATTTCGACGGCTTTTTCGGTAAGACCCTGTATGAGCTCTTTTCTTGTTTTTTCAGAGGTTGGGGCCATTGTCACGGCAATTACTGGCATAATGATTCTCCTATTTGTCATTTTGATTGTATGA